>CAYXRA010000030.1:0-35172 GCA_964467525.1 uncultured Calditrichaceae bacterium | reverse complement strand
TCTCCCACTCCCCGCCAAGACATGACGCAGGGGTGGGGATTTTAAACAGATGAAATGTTGAATTATCGCATTGGGAAACCGCATCAATATGAACAACCTCTAAATTCAAAATCAATCGGGAAGGCTAAAGCGCCTGCAGAAATTTTCCCCGGTAAAGGTTCTCTTTTTGCAGTTCGCCATCTTTTAACAGCCACTGACCGCGCAGCATCACCGATTCGACCCGGCCCTGCGTCTTCATGCCCTCGTAAGGGGACCAGTCCGTATTGGAATGCATATTTTTTACCTGTATCTGATTTTCCCCGTCGGGATTAAAAATAACCAGATCGGCATCGCTGCCGGCCAGCAGGACGCCCTTACGGGGATAAAGGCCAAACAGCCGTGCCGGTTCTTCGGCAATCAGTCGCACAATTTGCTCCAGTGAAAGTCTTTTTTTCAGGAAACCTTCGCCGTAAAGGATCGGAAACAGGGTTTCCACACCGGGCAGTCCGTTAGGTGTTTTGTCAAAACGACCGTCGCCGCCGTCTTTTTGTGCCAGCGTAAAGGGACAGTGATCGGTTGCCACCACATCGATAAGATTTTCAGCCAGCGATTGCCAGAGAAATTCGATATCCTTTTGGGTACGGAAGGGCGGGGCGGCGATGTAGCGGTGCCCGTCGGGCTGATCGTAAATCGTTCGGTCAAATAAGAGGTACTGGGGACAGGTTTCCAGATACACCGGCTGACCGCTTTGTTTGGCCATTAAGGCGATCTGCGCCGCCTGGGCCGTGGTCAGATGCACAAAATAGACAGGACACAAAATAAACTGATTGAGTGTAATAATGCGTGAAACGGCTTCGATTTCCGCTTCGGCAGGACGACTGGATGCATGAAAAGAAGCGTCAAAGCGGTTGTATTTCAGATACTTATCGGTCAGAAAATCGATCAGGTCGCCGTTCTCGGCGTGAAACATCACCGTGCCGCCGGCCTGTTTCACTGCCCACAGCAATTCCAGAATCTGCCGGTCTGCCAGTTTCATCCCGGCTTCACCGTAAGCCGTGAAACACTTAAAACTGAGGATACCGTCTTTTACGATATCGGGGATTTCTTTTAAATGTGATTCGGTCAGCGCCGTCACATTACAGTGCAGGGAAAAGTCCACATGCGCTCTGCCGTCGGCCTGTGCCCGTCGTTTAGCGATGCTTTCCCCAAGGGAATCCCCGGCCTGCTGGACGGTAAAATCGATGATTGTTGTCACGCCGCCATGCAGGGCGGCCATCGTGCCCGATGCAAAATCATCGGCGCTGGTGGTATTGCGGATCGGTATGCCCATGTGCGTGTGGGCGTCGATTAAACCTGGCAAAATGTACTTGCCCCCGGCATCAATAATCTGTTGATTGTTTGTATTTAAATTATTTTTAATCCTGACGATTTGATCTTTTTCGATTAAAATATCGGCGGTATCAATTTTATTGGGAGAAACAATTATTCCGTTTTTTATTATCATAAATACTCCGTGTGCTGTTAATGGATAAAACATAACGCCCCGTCGCCGGATGTGCAAATGATTTCCGATCAAAACAGACTTAGCAAACAGAGTTGACAAATTAAGTTTTGTACCAACACGCAGTTATTAATAAATTGCTCGGACACAAATTTAAAAGACCGGAAAATACTTTTAAATAAAAGGAGGCAACCAATGGCTCAAAACAAAGAACCTTCAATGACCAACACCAAAAGGGAAATACTTGATTCCTATAAACAGCTCAAAAAAGAAATGGAAGAAAAAGATAAACAGGAGCTGAAGCCGGAAAAAGAAATTAAGGCCAAACAGGAAAAAGAAGTTATAAAAGTAGCCGATACCGTTTCCGCAGAAGGGGCGATGAAAGAAATCGGCACGCTGAAGATCGAGGTTAATAAAATCTTATCACAACTATCTGATAAACTGGAAAACGCCACGGCACAGTATGAAAAAATTAAATCGGCCATAGAAGTTAAAGACAAGGAGCTGCAGGAAGTTTATGAAATAGAAAAATCGGCTCATAGTCTGGCTGTTTTAATCGAAGCGCAGAGGCGCCGGCGCGAAGATTTCGAGAAAGAAATGGAAGACCAAAAGCAAAGACTGGACGGCGAAATAGCCACAACCCGTGAACAATGGGAAAAGGATAAAAAGACCCGGGATGAAGCACAAAAAGAAGCCATTGAAGAGATGAATAAGAAACGGCAACGGGAAGAAGAGGAGTATAAATATCGGATCGAACGTGAAAAAGCCATCACTAAAAACCAGTTTGAAGACGAAAAGGAACGTCTGCAAAAAGAACTGGATGTACTAAAGGAAGAAACTGAAAAGCAACTTGCAGAAAAAGGGCAGCAGCTTAACGAACGTGAAAAAACAGTCAGTGAACGCGAAAAACAGATGGATGTCTTGCAAAAGCAGGTGGATACATTTGATGCCGAGGTGCAAAAAGCGCTGGATAAAGCAATCAAAGAAACAACGGAAAAATTGAATAAAGAACATGCTGCCGAAATCAGTTTAATGAAAAAAGAATACGAGGGCGTGCAAAATGTTATGCAAAGTAAAATCGAATCGCTTGAAAACCTGGTTAAAGAACAAAACAATCGTATTGGGCTCCTGAGCAAACAACTGGAAGATTCCTATCAAAAAGTGCAGGATATCGCGGTTAAATCGATCGAGGGTGGTAAGGAAAGTACGGTCGTTAATAAAATCGAACGTATGCTTAAAGATACGGCGCGAAAACAAGAAACGGAATAATTTTTTAAGGTGACTAAAAAACAAACTGATGATCAATGGTTGCCATGTTAGATAAAAAAAGGAATTGAAATGCGTAAAATTATACTCGGTTTCTTTGTGCCGCTTGTATTACTGGCTCAAAATTTTGAATTCAGCGAAGCAGAGCAACTCCAGGGCTACGCCCGGCGTGACGGCCATACTTATTTTCTTTTTGATGCCGGTATTTATGGTGTAAAGCCGCAACAGGTAATCCTGGAAGGGGGCATGCGCAACTGGGATCATGATCTGAGTAAAAAGGCATGGCATCTTAAGCAAACAGACAATCCTGATTTGTGGATTCTGAAATTTGCCGATCCCGAAATGAAAAAAATTTCCCCGCACACGCCCTTCAAATTCCGCATCAATGACGGCGACTGGATGTCACCGCCTGAAAATGCGCCGAACTTAAAAGGCGGCAATCTGATCTTTGCCCACAATGAAGCACGGATGCGTGTTGAGGCGGAGATCGCCGGTAAAAAAGATATCCGCCTGATTTTCCCGGATGCCAAACCGGATTATACTTATCAAACGGATGCTTATATGCTGTGGACAGCCGCCGGTGAAGAAGTTCCGCTGGAACGGGTGTTTTATATCCGGCCCGGTGTTTTACAGATTGTTCCTAAACTCGAATTGGACAGAAGACGACTGCACTACCTGCAGGTTAATGACCTGAATATCAAAGTTCCGGTTACCTACGACGGCTGGTTTCGCCATTTCTATTCCGATGCCGAACTGGGCGCTAATTTTTATGAAGATGAAAACGCGACTATTATTCGCCTTTTTGCCCCGCGCGCCGACTCCGTTTTTGTGTTCCTCTATTTAAATCCGGATGATGATCCGGCCTCGGTAACAAAAATGCAGTTGACGGAAAACGGCATCTGGGAAACCCGCTTTCAGGGCAACTGGGAAGGCTGGTATTATGATTTCACCGCTTACGGTCCCGACGAACCGGGCAATCATTTTTACCAGACCAATCCCGTGCATTTCAGCGATCCCCGGGGACGGGTCAGTGTTGACTCCCACGGTCCCTGCCGCATCTGGCCGAAAACGGAACCGGCAACACCGTTAAAAAACGGTATCCCGCCGATGCAGGATGTGATCGCCTATGAAGTGCATATCCAGGATTTTACCCGCAACCTGCCCTTGCCCGATTCTCTGAAAGGGACTTTCAAAGGTTTTGCCACCCGTGGTCTGAAAAATAAAAACGGCGAAAAAATCGGTTTCGATCATCTGCTGGAGCTGGGCGTCAATGTGCTGCATCTGATGCCCGTGCAGGAATATTTGCATTATCCGGACGCGGAATGGCAGACGGCATTTTGGGATGATCCTTACATGATCAGCCAGGGCATCAACGAGGAAAATTATCAGTGGGGCTACCGCACCTCGCACGCTTTTGCCCTGGAAAGCCGCTACCGCATAAAAGGATCGGAACACGGCAGTCAGAACGAAGATTTCCGCGATCTGATCGAGCTCTGTCATCAGAACGGCATCGCCGTTATCGTCGATGTGGTTTTTAATCACACCGCCGAGCGCATGGATAACCGCCAGTACTATTTCAATTTTTCAGCCATCGATGTGCCTTATTTTTACCGCACCGATGATAAACTCAACTACATCGGCGAGTACGGTACGGAAACCAAATCGGAAGAACGGCCGATGATGCAGCGCTGGATTATTGAGCAATGCACCGATATGATCGATCAGTATGGTATCGACGGCTTCCGCATTGATATCGCCGGCCAAACCGATCAGCAAACCCTGAAGGCCCTGCGCGAAACTTTGGGTAAAGACAACATCGTTTACGGCGAACCGTGGATTAACTCCGCCGATCCCGATTATGAGAATAATCCCGACTGGGACTGGTATAAGATCGATGCCCCGTTTACTTTTTTTCAGGATGATGCACGCAATGCATTCAAAGGTCCGACTGCTAATCCCAAAGATAAAGAAACGGACCGCGGTTATGCCGGTGGTAACGGGGATCGTGCGGCGGCAATGAAAGCGCTTGCCGCCGGATTTCCCGAGGATAAAACGCCGCTTGCCGGCATCAATTATCTTGATATCCATGATAACTGGGCGCTTGCCGACCGCTTCGCCGAAACCGATTGGGATGGCCGGTTCGGTGTTGAGGAGAGACATTATAAGATCGCGGCCACACTGCTGTTTACATCGCCGGGACCGATTGTACTGCACGGCGGCAGCGAGCTGATGCGCAGCAAGGGCGTGGCCCCGTTGCAGGAGATTATAAAATACACGGAAACCGGACCGATTTACATCCACGGTAAACGAGACACCTACAATCTGGCCCGCGCCAATGCATTCATCTGGGATTTGAAGGGTTTTGATAAAAACCGCGCCGCGGGGGTCCATTGCAATTACAAAAATATGTACGATTTCTGGCGCGGACTCATCGCTTTGCGGAAAAGTGATTACGGCGCTGTGTTTCGCATCGCTGAAAAACCGGATAACAATTATTATCGCTGGATATTACCGGAAAATGAAAAGTTGCTGGGTTATATCGTTGATGAAAAAATAATGGTACTGATTAACACAGATAAGCAGGCAGGGCGCTTTGAAAATGTTGAACTACCCGCCGGCAACTGGCGGTTAATTGCCGATACGGAGCGCGTGGAATGGCCGGAGGGAATCAACGATCACCCTCTAAGTGATCTCGAAGGAAATATGGATTACGCTGTAATGCTTGATGCTGTTTCACTGAAAATGTGGGTAAGGCGTTGAAATATGGTGGAAGGCTAATATAGGCTATTTGTCGTAGTCGGGCACAATTCATTGCAAAGAGAAAATTTCGAAACTAAAAATAAAAAGTGATGGAGTGGATTGCGGCGTAAAACAACCCTGCAATACTCCATCACTTCAGCGATCGTATAACCCGCCGCTAATAAAGAATAGAAACCGCTGAATCGCTCAACGCTATCTGATCCGGTTTTTCCGGATAATAGGCGGCATAATATTCGTAAATGATAAAGCGGCATTGCTTTTTAATCTGCGGGTTATCCTCATACCTGGCATACTGATTTAAAAGATGATATGTGACAGGAGGTTGTCTGAGGTCGTACGGATATCTGTGGCTTTAAACAATAGCTTCTCTTCGAAATCAAATGTGAATATGATTGAAATTAAGTGCTGATTATCCGGAAGAAATAAGCATAAAAAAAAGGGGAGCTAAGCTCCCCTAAATATTACATGTTTTCTACAATCGCCTTTCCGAATTCGGAGCACTTAACTTTAGTCGCTCCTTCCATAAGCCGGGCAAAATCGTAAGTGACGATCTTTTTGGCAATGGTCTTTTCAATACCATTGATAATCAGGTCGGCCGCTTCCTGCCAGCCCATAAATTCGAACATCAGCACTCCGGAAAGGATTACCGAACCGGGATTGACTTTATCAAGGTTAGCATATTTGGGCGCGGTGCCATGAGTGGCTTCGAAAATGGCATGTCCGGTTTCATAATTGATGTTGGCGCCGGGCGCGATACCGATACCGCCGACCTGTGCAGCCAGGGCATCGGAAATGTAGTCGCCGTTCAGGTTCATGGTGGCAACCACGTCGAATTCATCGGCGCGGGTCAATACCTGCTGCAGGGTAATATCCGCAATGGTATCTTTGATTAATAATTTTTCGTTGTATTTGCCGTTGCCGTGGGTGGGCATCAGCCGGAGCGCTTCTTCGATTTCAGCGCGAATGGTTGCCTTCTGGTTGTCATTCACCAGATCATATCCGGGCTCAACCTTTCTGGCATTCTCTTCAGGCGTAATGTCAGGATTGTCATCCTTATTGCCCAAAATCCAGCTTTCGCGCTGGGTAACGACTTTTTCACGAAATTCATTCACTGCGACTTCATAGCCCCAGCTTTTAAAAGCGCCCTCGGTAAATTTCATAATGTTGCCTTTGTGGACAAACGTTACCGAGCGCCGTCCGCGATCGAGGGCATAATTAATTGCCGCACGGGCCAGACGTGAGGAACCTTCCTGCGAAATGGGTTTGATGCCGATTCCGGAAGTTTCCGGGAAGCGGATTTTATTTACGTCCATTTCTTCCTGCAGAAAGCGGATTACTTTTTTTACATCATCGGAACCGGCCGGCCATTCGACACCGGCGTAGATATCTTCCGTATTCTCACGAAAAATAACCATGTCCACTTTTTCCGGTTGCCGTACCGGCGAGGGAACACCTTTAAAATAGCGGACCGGGCGCAGACATACATAAAGGTCCAGAATTTGTCTGAGGGCGACATTAAGCGAGCGGATGCCGCCGCCTACCGGGGTAGTGAGCGGGCCTTTAATGCCAACCATAAAGTTTTTAAATGCTTCCAGCGTGTCTTCGGGCAGCCATTCACCGTAAAGTCTGAATGCTTTTTCACCGCCGAAAACTTCAAACCATTCGATTTTTCGTTCACCGGCATAGGCTTTCTTAACGGCATGGTCGAATACATATTGAGAAGCGCGCCAGATATCCGGTCCTGTACCATCACCTTCAATAAACGGAATTATTGGATTGGACGGAACGTTTAAGCCTGTGGAATCGATGGACATCGATTGACCATCTTTCGGGGGAGTCAGGTTTTTAAATTTCAATTGAAATCCTCCTAAGTAAATGTGCAGTAAATATGGATTAAATTAATAAATGATTGAAATAAATACAATTGATTTCGGGGATATGAACAAATAATCGATGAATTGGTACAACTTTCAAAGGCGTTACCATTATGGAACTGGTAGACCACGTTGACAAACGTCATTGCCTCAAAACAAATTTGGATTAATTAATCATAATAAACATGGTGATAGGGCCAAATTTACTTGACTGTGAAAAGCACTAATTTTAAATTCAACTAAAGCGAAAAAGGGTGTACATTGGCTGAACAATATAAGAGACGATACATATCGGCAAGAGAATTCGTAAGTTCCTGGGAAAAGGAAATTTACGAATTAACCAATCTGGATTATTTTACCTATCTGCTTATTAATGACGTAGCTTCACAACTGGAAAAAAAATACTTTACCGGGCTGAATAGTGACGATCTACTTTGGCTGAATAGTGACGAACTGGGATTGCTGGCCTTCAATATCGGTGACAGCCTGCACATGTTTCTTGAAAAAAATTGTCTGAGTTCCTGTCCACTGAACTGCCCGGTTAGAAGCAATGAAAAACTGGATAATAAGGAAATCGGCATTCGTGATACGCGACTGAATAAATTTTCACATAATCTGGGCAAGTGCTATAACAAAGAACAATGTCTCCAATATGATATTCTGAACTATGTCGTTATTGATACGGTACTTGATTTCTACAATTATGAAATGGGCGTCGTTCTAAATGAATCGGATAAGCATCTGGCAGATCTTGCTGATTTTACCCTTGAAGTTATAATTTACTTTATTCGTCAAAAAGGACAGACCTACCTGATTGCGGCCAGAGAAAACGCGGGTATGCGTTTCAGTGATTTGATTCAAAATGATGACAGCGAATGGATAGATTTCGAGCTCAATGCTGAAGATGATGAAGATGAAGATCCTGAAGACTGGAAAATCGTCAGCTCCGGTTTTGAAAATATTGTAGATGAATTTAAAGAAAACTTCGAGGATAATTTCGGGAGCAGGGAGTCACTCTTCGTTATCGATGAATTTCGCGAATATATTTCGGATTTTCTTGAGATTAAGACCATAGAAGAAATTCATGGCGATGATTTGGAAGAGTTCTTCACCATCGTATTAACGAACGAGCTTCTATCGCGGGCCAGCCTGTCACTGGGTGCTGCCACGGATATGCTGCTGCGTTTTCTGGACTATCTGGAATTTCAGCATGATATTGATTTAAAAACGGTTTTTACCGAATTTTTAGACCGTCATTATGTTGCAATTGAACGTACCTTTACAATAATAAGACAATATCAGAATAAAAACTCATTTATCGACTTTTTGCTTTCCGGGCAAACCGGTAATGAACAAATTGTCGAGGGATTTTTCGAGATTATAGAAAAATTCGGTTCCGATTTTGTTATCAAAGATTTACATCTCGGTACTTACTATAAACCGGTACAGTTTAACGATACTTCCTGTAAAAAATTAAAACAGGGTGATGTTTTACAGATGCAAATCGTTCCGGATGGAATAGGCTGGGCTGTGGTGCATATTGAAATGATTTACCCGGCAATTGCCAATACTTATCTTTATTAGTTCTGAATAAGTCCTGCAAATCGATTTAATTGTCATGTCAGAAGAAAATATAAAAACCGTCCACACCAACCGCAAAGCACGCTTTAATTATGAAATTATCGACACATACGAAGCCGGCATTGTGCTGACGGGTTCGGAAGTGAAATCCCTGCGCGAGGGTAAAGTGAATTTGAACGATGCCTATGGTACCTTTCGCTCGAACGAATTATGGATGATCAGCATGCATATTTCACCCTTCGACAAAGCGGCAATGGAAAACCCGGATCCGCGACGCGACCGGAAACTATTACTACATAAACGTGAGCTTAAAAAACTAAAAAGGCAGGTGGAAGAAAAAGGTGTGACTATCGTACCGTTGCGCGTTTATTTTAAACGACATCTGGCTAAAATTGAAATCGGACTTGCCCGTGGAAAAAGAAAAGTCGATAAACGGAAAACCATCGCCGAGCGCGATATGAAACGGGATATGGAACGGGAAAGAAAGTATAATCAATGAAATAAAGAGACGACCCAGAGGATCGTCTCTGATATTTCCTGAAATGTTTAGCGGTTACTTACAGAAAATCCTAAATATTTATTGCTGCATAACCGCCCGGTAGGCCTGACGATGCTTACTGTCGTATTCAACAAGTTTATTCAATTCTTCGTTTTGTCCGGCAAAAAAATTAGCCAGCTCGCGATAATGGGCATTGAAAAATAGCGCCAGGTAGCGGTTATTGGGCTGGACTTTGGCAACTTTTTCAATCCCCGCTAAAACTTTCTTGGCATACTTGTAAGCTTCTTCCGGTTTATTTTCCTGCATCAGAAATGTTGCTTCAAGGAAATCCGGTTTAACTTCGCGCAGCGGACGTGTGCGCACGTGGGTTATTTTCTGCAGAGTCTCCATTCTCTGCGACCATCCTTTGGCGTACTGGCTTAGCAAGGCCTGGCTGGCAATATCCATGGCCTGGTCATAGAGCGGTGTGCCCAGCAACAAGCCATTCATATCCATTTCACCGGCCAGAACCATGTAGGCATAAAAATCGAGAAAATGTGTGAGCGGATCGAACTGACTCTTAATGTGATTTAGAGGAAATGTCTTCTCGTAAGGAAATTCCCAGATTTTATCATAAAAAGTTTCGCCGGATTCGCTGTTGATTACAAACTGTGCTTTATAAATTCTTTCAAAGGTCTTTTTCTGAACATTTTCAATGATGATGGTTACATTAGTTTTTACATCATATTCAAATTCATCCTCGATCCACTCGTATCCGTTGAAATATTGTTCGACTTTGGCGGCGAAGCCATAAAGATCATCCTTCTCGTCATTTGGCAAATGTTCATATTCGACATTAACCGAGGTTACCAGGGCCTGGGCGCGCAGACCGACTGTACTGAATAAAAAAATCATTATTAAAATTGCGGATAAGAATCTCATAAATACCTCATCGATTTTGAATTACTTTCCGGCTTTAATGCTAATATACATAAATAAGATTAAAAAAAAATGAAAAAATAAATCTTCATTCGCTTATATGGATTCGGTTAACCCTTTTTGATACCCAGCAGGTAACTTCGTAAGGTATGGTTTCCAATTGACGGGAAACGTCGATAATTTTTATGTGTTCGTTCTCCTGGCGGCCAAATAATGTAACCTCATCGCCAATTTTTATGTCCGTTTCCGGTCCAAGGTCAACCATGAACTGATCCATGCATACCGTACCGACAACCGGATACCTTTTTCCTCCGATTAAAACCTGGCCTGTATTTGTCAGTTTACGATTATATCCGTCGGCATAGCCCGCAGGCACAATACCGATCCTTGTCCTGGATTTCGTATAGAAACGTCGGCTGTAGCTGACAGGTTCCCCGGCGGGTAATGATTTTATGGCCGTTATCTTTGAAGTGAAGCGCATCACTTCCCGGATATCCCAGTTTTGTTTGAAATCCGGTGATGGGGGATTTCCGTAGAGCATTACTCCCGGACGCACCATATCAAAATATGCTTCCGGATAACGCATTATGGCGCCCGAGTTGGCGATATGATATAACAGATTCTTTGAATAGGTTTTGGTTATCAGTCGCTTGATTCTTAGGAAATCCCGGATCTGTTTCCGTGTAAAATCAGGATTCTCTTCATCCGAGCCGGATAGGTGAGAATATATGCCTACCACTTCGATACGATCTTCATTAAAAATCGCGTTGAGCGCTTTGCTTAAGTCTTCGGCAAAGAAACCGACGCGATTCATACCGGTATCGATTTTGATATGGACGCATGCCCTTTTGTTTAATTTCATGCAAATTTTGCGCAGGGGTTCAATTTGATGCAGGCTGCCCAGCGTAATATCCAGATCGAACTTCAGATGTGCTTCAAAAAAATCCGCTAATTGTGCGCCAAAAACCAGAATCGGTGTGTTGATGCCGTTTTCACGCAGTTCAATCCCTTCTTCATGAAAAGCCACACCCAGATACTCAACACCGTGTTTAACCAGCGTTCGGGAGGCCTCGATACTGCCATGGCCGTAACCGTCGGCTTTGACCACCGCCATTACCCGGGCCGGTGCAACATTATTTTTAATTAAATTAAAATTGTGCGCTAAATTGGTATGATTAATATAAGCTTTTGTCGGTCCCATTTTACCACTTGTATTGATTCGCAATATCTTCGACAGAACGCTCTTTACCGATTAACAGGATATTTTTTCCGTCAACCAAATATTCGGGAATGGTCGGTCGCAGGTTATAATTCGATGACAGCGCCTGTCCATAGGCGCCGGCGCCGGTAACCGCAAGGTAAGCGCCTTGCGCGGTTTCCTGCATCTCACGATCTTTTGCCAGAAAATCTCCGCTTTCACAAACCGGGCCAACCACATCAACCACCTCTTTCTCAACCGAATTTAGTTCGAGGGGTATAATTTCATGGTAGGCGTTATACAGACTGGGGCGGATCAGATTGTTCATCGCCGCATCAACAATGAGAAAGTTTTTCAACGGTGTTTGCTTTCTGTACAACACTTTCGTAATCAGTAAACCGGTCGAACCGATAACCGAACGGCCAAGCTCCCCAATCAGACGGATATTCAAATCTCTGAAGCCTTTGAGATATGCCGGCAGGATGTCAGCGACGAAGGTCGATTTTTCTCCGGCATCTTTGAAATTATTCTCATAATTGATACCGATGCCGCCGCCAAGGTCGAGATAATTTATTTCGATCTTTTCTCTGCTTAACTTTTCCCTGAAATCCTTCAGGAATTTAATGGTATTAAGAAACGGTTCAAGTTTGGTGATCTGTGAGCCGATATGGACGTGAATTCCGTTCGGCTCGAGATATACCGCATCGTGGGCGATTTTATATAATTTTAAAGCCTCTTCAGCGGAAACCCCGAATTTATTCTCGTGCATGCCGGTTGAGATATATTCATGCGTCTGGGCTTCAATATCGGGATTGATCCGAATGGCGATTTGAATCTTTTTTTGCAGCCTGGCGGCAATGTCCGCCGTAAGGTGCAATTCGCTCTCCGATTCGATATTGAGTGAATGTATTTCACTTTTTATGGCATATTCGATTTCCGCTGCCGCTTTTCCCACGCCGGCGAAAACAATTTTTTCAGGATCAAATCCTGCCTTGAGTGCAAAGAAAAGTTCGCCGCCGGAAACGACATCGGCGCCAAAGCCAAAATCCCTGATTATTTGTAAAAGGGTGGGATTGTAATTGGCTTTCAGGGCATAACACATCAGGTTGTTCAAATCTTTAGCAGCCCCCTGAATCTGTCGGCAATTGTATTCGAGCTCCTGCTTGCTGTAGAGGTAGAATGGTGTCTCTATCTTTTTGACAATTTCTGAAAGGTCAGTTTGTTCACAAAACAAACGATTTGAATCGTAAAAAAAAGCTGCGCTCATATATTATCCTGAATTTCTGAGTGTAAATAAGAGAATAAAGGTAATAATAAATGCTAAACTTATCAACACGATTGTTGTTGCTTTGTCCTGCTAAAAGGGGCCGCGTTTAGTTGGCAAGGCCGTAGGTGCGTAATTTTTCGCGAAGCGTGGTACGGGAAATACTTAAGATGTTCGCTGCTTTCGATTTGTTTCCGTTTGTGCGTTCGAGTACGTGCTGAATATGAATTTTTTCGATTTCTTTTATCGAGCAGTTGCCGATATAATTTTCAGTAGGACTGGATTGTCCGTTCGTCTTGGATATTTCGGATAGTTCACTGACAGTAATCTGGGGTGAGGTGGAACGGAAAATAGCCCGTCCTATAATATCGCGCAGTTCACTAATGTTGCCGGGCCAGGTGTGCTTTTTTAGAAGATTCATCGCAGTCGGTGTTATTTCTTTAACCCTTTTTGCAAAGTGATTATTGTAATACTGCCGGTAATATTTTGCCAGAACAGGTAAATCTTCGATGCGATCGCGCAACGGCGGCAAAAAAATTTCGAAGGCATTCAGATGGTAAAACAAACCGGAATTAAATCCCTTATGCTTTACAAACCATTCCAGATTTTGCTGTGTTGTACCGATGATGCGGATATTTGCTTCGATAGGGCGGTTGCCGCCCAGGGGTTTGAAAATCCTGCTGTCCAGAAACAGCAGCAGTTTTTCCTGAACTTCAGGCGATAAATATTCGATGTTTTTAAGCACCAGTGTTCCGTTGGAATAAAGCTTGAACAACCCTTTTCTTACCGGACCGTAAACATCGTTTGTATTTTCGACGCCGAGCAGGTCGCCGAGCAGTTCGTTGGTGGTTGCCTCTTCGCAATTTTTGGTAAAAAATAAATCTTCCTTGAGATCGTTGGCCCGGTGGATGAGACGGCCGCAAAGATTTTTACCCGTGCCGGTTTCACCGCGGATAAGGCAGGGGGCAAATCGGGCGCGGCTGACAATCTGAATAAATTCGTTGGTCTTTTTTATTGCCGGATGATTACCAAGCATCCCGACAATTTTGCGATTGTTTTTTATGACCGAAGCCTCCGGCTTGTAGCGCTGCTCATTGGAGTTAATTTTGGCCTCATCCACATAATCGGAAAGCGATTCAACGGCTTCTTTTTTGCTAACGACCTTAAAAACTTTTTCATTGAGCAGATTGGACAGCTCTGCATTCAGTGATGCATTCGTAATGAAAATAAACTGAAAATAATAGCGATGCTGCGCTTGTTCACGAATCCACTGCGGTATGGCCAGCCACGGTTCCCTGATATCGATGATAAACAGGTCATAAAACTTATTATAAATCATCTGTTTGTTGGCTTCAGCATGCGTTAGTAAATCCAGACTGTATTCGAAAGCATTTTTTTTACGGATAAAATTATGATAGTGATCAAAATTATCTGAAATGAATATTATTTTTGTTTGCATTTTACCGACAATATTTTTGCTGTTACGCGATTACCCAGGACAAATTATCATCTGCTATACCTTAAATAGCTACCGGTATTGCCAATCTTCGTCAAATTAATAAAAGTATTTAGAAAATTATTTACCTGACAAAAAATATTGCTGAGAATTTTTGTATGGATGCCGTGATAAAAAGGTGAAGTAGAGGGATACTGCATTATTTGAGACCAGAAGTGAACATTATGATTAATAGATTCAATTTTTTACCGACTATTAAAAATGCAATTCAATGCTGTTAAAGAAAATTGAGAAGCTGTTTATGAAACAGGGAACAAAAAACCGGTAATGACAATCCCATCCGGAATCGGTTTACAAAAAACGTAATTACGGTACAAATTTTAATCAGATGTTTTTATTAACAATAGTTTAATTTTCCTTACGGGAGGTGCTCATGAATCGATTGATTAAATGTTTAATCATTCTGGTATTAATGTTTAATTTAGGTTACCCTTCTACCTACCTGAAATTTTGGGTTAACGGTAATGAGGCTAATGTACTGACCCAGGGTGATTTTCTGGCCTGGGAGTATGATTTATCAGTGGTCGGGGGATCGGCACTCGTCCAATTGGTACTCGATCTTGACGGCAGCGGTACGATCACTGATGCGGATAATGTGCTGATCCGCTTCGAACAGACCGACGGTTATGCAGAAGAGGATGGTCCGCCGGCCGACAGCAGTTTGACGCCTGACGGAATCGTCTATTCGAATATCGGTCCCTTCGGATTTGCCCCCGCGACTTATATCTTTCAAATAACGGATCTAAATGATAACACTGAAGTGTCCGCCCAATTACAGGTGAATGAGCTGACACCGGTCAACGTATGGTTTAGCGGGACGGTGTCAATTACAGGTGTAACACCGCCTTCACCGGAACTGGCTGATATCATGATCGAGGCCGAAGCGGATAATATGAATTTAGGATTCTGGAGCGGTCTGACCGATGAATACGGTAATTACGTGATTAACTTGCCGGATAGTGCGGTGAATGCAGCCTGGGAACTGGGTTTTTCATTTATGGATCAGATCGCCGGGTATCATCCCGACAATGAATGGCTGGAAGCCCCTCAGGTGAACTCAGGGGAAAACGGCCCTTATGATTTCGTACTGACGAAACTGAGTACCTGTGTTTACGGCGACATTTTAAATGAAAGTATGGAAGTTGTCCCGGTTATGGATGGCGGTGCACTGGAAAATTTAAACAGCGGCGAAAACTATGGTTTCCGTGTCGAGAACGGCCATTATGAGGCCTATGTGGGATTTGCCGGGGACGATACCAGTGATGTTCCTTTTCAGCTCGGTTTATGGGGAATGGGCCTGATACCTGACTACATGGTACCCATCACCTGGGAAGACAGCACATATTACCTGTTGCTGAGTAAGGGTGACAGTGTTCGTCTGGATGTTCATGTACTGGCCACAAATGAAATAATCTATGCTGAGGTGACCAGGGATGATCAACCGGTTACAGAGCCTTTCCGGATTAACGCCTTTAATCATGAACTGGGTTACACGCGGGCGCTAACCGGAGATAATGGTATGGCAGTGCTGCATGTTCGTGATGATAGCCTCTATTACATAGAACTGGCCCGGGAAGAGGATGGCGAACGGCTGATACCCGAAGGATATATTGTGGAAAATGGGAATTACCGGATCGGCAGTGCCGGCGATACCGTGCATTTCAATCTTATTCCGGCCAGCAGCGCACTGCACGGCAGACTGCTCTTTAGCGAGGATGATCCCGGTCTTTTCGATCCGGAAAATGCGGAAATCGTTGCTTACTCCGGGGACTGGAATAATTCCTGGAGTGCGCCGATTGACAGAGATTCGCTCAGTTTCACCATTTATGTTCCCAATGACCGCTTCAGTGTGGAATTCAACAGCTGGTCGGGTGACTATCTGTCGAGACCGGTGCGTTACGAAAACATTTCCGTTGAGAATGACACCGTCGATACACTTAATTTTGAGCTTAATTATGCCCATGCCGTTATTGAAGTCAGATTAATCAATGCCCCGCTTGATGATTTACCGCAATGGGATTGGTGGAGCATCTGCACGGAGGGCATCTATCCCTATCGCTATGAGAGCGGATTGCCCCTCACCCAGGATACGGTTTATCAGTTCAGGGTATGTGAGGGCAAATGGCAAATACAGCCTCCGCTGTTTGATTATCAGTATTCCGTTTTTCCGGAAGACACGGCCATAGACGTCGATCCGCAGGAAAACTACTACACACTCGATGTATTTTACAAGAAAGAAACCGGCATTTCAGAGAAGGAAATCATTCCGGATAAATTTTATGTAAAGCAGAATTATCCGAATCCATTTAACCCGTCGACGACCATTGAATTTGGTCTGGCAAAGTTAGGCCTGGTTGAAGTTGATATATTTGATGTCAGCGGCCGCCGGGTCAGCTCGCTGCTGAATGCAACTTTAAAACCCGGTGTGCATCAGGTTCAGTGGAATGCGGTAAATTACGCTTCGGGTATGTATATATTCAGGGTAAAAACAAATCAGGGCAGTATTGTTAAAAAACTATTGCTGATTAAATAAGATTATTATGATATCATCCGGTGCTTCGGCGCCGGATGATTTAAAATCCCCATTCCAGGCCGGCCAGTATCTGCCAGCCGGATATCGCCTGATCTCTGTAAATCAGATCGTCTTTTGTATAACCGATTTTATTATAAATTTCAACGGAATTTGTGATATCGTAGCCGATTTTCAGGTAGTACCAGTTTTCGTTATTAATAGGACTGTAAGCCAGCTCTGCAGGGACTTCGCTGCCGGAGGTTTCTCTGAATATGAAATTAAGATAAATAAAAGCAGACCAGTTTTTCAGGATAAACCGGCCCCAGACCATTTGCAGGCGATGTTCCAGATTCAACCGTTCGGTATATTCGGTATAATGAAAAATTAACAGATAGGTGAAATTAAAAAAAAATGAAGATTTATGCTGTGAATGCAATTCCGGGCCTACACGCCATCCCTTGTGTATGCGTTTTTCGTTTGAAGGAAGATTGCCCTCGATATGAAATTTTTCGGCAATGATATCCATGCCCACATAAGTATTGCGATCGAGCTGCAGTTCCAGAGCAATATTGCCCAGATAACTGTTGAGTTGATTTTGTGGTTGCCCCGACGTATCGCGATAAATATAGTCGCCGCCCCATCTCAAAACTAAATTTGATGATAATGGATTGGTAAGACGTCCGCCTAAAATAATGATATTGAAAGAGATGTCGTCGAATAACTCACTGCGGTAAAAATAATTTTTATCCAGAAGATGAAAATGCCAGCCAAAGTATTTCAGCTTTTGGCCGAAGGCAAAATCACCGGAAAATTTTAAGGATGTGGTTCTGTTTTGAAAATCTAAAATTTCCGGAGCAAAGCGGGTTTTTACGCTGATATAGTTATTATCAAAGGTGTTTTTATAATTGACTCTGCTGATCATCCTGGTAACGAGATCACTGACAAAAGTCTGGGAATGCAGACGCCCGCTTTCCAGGGCCATTTGAAAATTCAGATTCCCGTTAGCTTGTCCCGCCGAGCATATAATGAGGGTAATTACCAATAATCGGAAGACAAATTTGGGGCTGCTTTTCATATCTTGCTATCGAAAAGTTACGGATCCGTCATGAAATCAATTTCATGCATAAAGCGATTTAACTACCCGGACAATTTATTGATTATTACTTTTCGATACAATTCTAAATATTCATATGATTTTTTCAGCAGCTTAAGGTATTCCTGACGGCTCATTGATTTATCAATGGAGAACAAGAATTTGTCCATATCCGAGATGCCCATTTCAGAGACCGATTTATGAATTTGCTTAAAAATAATTTGAAATTCGGTCGTTGGAACGGGATCGTCCTGGATAGAACGGGGGTAGTCGATAAAGGGTGGTTTAGGTGCATTTTCCTGAATTTGTGGTTCGTTTTGCTCGTAAAAGCCAAATATTTTATTATCTTCTACGTCACCGAGAAAAACTTCTGCTTTCTTTTCGAGACGTATAATCTCTTCCAGCTCGTCCCGTTTGTTACTGATAACTGTTAAATGTGAGTCAATATCGGCCAGGGCCAGTTCCAGATAATTTTTGCAAATTGCCCGCTCTAAATTGCTGGACGCTTTCCTTAAATCGATTTCTTTTATTTTTTTTGGGTCGAAGGAAAGGGGTTGCAGGAAGGAAGAAATGCGTATACGCTTATCAGCAAGGATCAGGATTTGCAGTTCTATATTTTGTCTTTTTTCTTTGGTTTTTGCTTTGTTCAGGCTGTTTTGTAAGGAATCGATCAGAAAAGAATAACGATTATGCAGTGTAAATTTAGCCTGTTGCTGTTTTTCTTTATTAACCTTAAGAGCGGATTCGTATTTTTCGATTGTTTTGGAAGCGGTTAAGGCTTTTGCCATCTGACGGGCTATTTCGTCTTTATCCTTATCCTTTTCGGATTTTAGCTGATCAATACGCTGGAGCTGCCATTCCAGTCTGATTTTAAGGCTGTCCAGTTTATTCTGCATCAGGATTTGTTCTTTTTCCAGTTCGAACAGGCGGCTTTCCCGTTCGACCAGAGGCTGCGCTGCTATTAAAGTTACGAAAAGCAGCAGCGATAAAATTTCCTTAATCATTCTATTAACCCAAATTTTTCTAATTTATAATAAAGTGCACTTGTCCGAATCCCTAAAATTTTTGCCGCTCTGTTTTTGACGCCGTTTGCCTGTTTCAGCGCCTGGGCGATCATATTTTTTTCAAAAGCGTACATGGCATCTTCCAAAGCCATATTATCGTAACTTTTAGGAATTTGTTTACTATTAACCAAATAATGTGCAATTAATTCCTCCGATATTTTCGAATCGGGTGAAATTACATAGAGCCGTTCGATAAGATTCTCCAGTTCGCGGATATTCCCCGGCCAGTTGTAGTTTTTTAACATCTGCAAACCGCTTTGCGAAATTTTTTTCTCGGTAGCGCGTCGCTCGTTAAGTCGGGACAAAAAATGCTCGACCAGCAGGGGAATATCTTCCTTACGCTCGCGCAGGGCCGGCAGTTTTATGGGAATAACATTAAGCCTGTAATACAGGTCTTCGCGAAATTCATTCTTGGCGATCAGGTTTGATAGATCCTTGTTTGTCGCCGCAATAATACGCACATCGACTTTTATGGTTTTTTCACCGCCGACCCGCTCAAATTCTTTTTCCTGCAGTACGCGCATCAGTTTGATTTGCATTGCCGGAGAGATGTCGCCGATTTCATCCAGAAACAAAGTACCGCCATCAGAAAGTTCGAACCGTCCTTTCTTTTGGTGGAGCGCCCCGGTGAATGAACCTTTTTCATGACCGAATAACTCACTTTCCAGTAGGTTATCATTTAGAGCGCCGCAGTTGACCCGGACAAAAGGCCTGTTTTTGCGATGACTCTGACTGTGAATCGCGCGTGCCACCAGTTCCTTGCCTGTTCCGCTTTCTCCTTCAATTAAAACCGCGCTCTCCTCGACCGCGATACGTTCGATTAAGGCAAAGATAGCCCGGATAGATTTTGCGTTACCGATCATCCGCTCGTATTCACCGGCAATTTCTTCCTGGAGATAGAGATTCTCTTCTTTTAACCGATCGATCATGCGGTCTTTTTCGATTTTCTGCAACAGGTTTTTTACGCGAATGCGCAGCTCATCATTTGAGAATGGTTTGGTCATAAAATCCGCCGCACCGAGGCGCATTGCCTCAACCGCGTCTTCAATGGTGCCATAGGCGGATATCAGCAGGATTTCGGTTTGCGGATTCATTTCCTTAATCTGCTTTAATACTTCAATGCCATTTATGGGTGACATCCTTAAATCGGTTATGACCAGTGGTGCCGGTGATTTTTTAAATTTTTCCAGTGCCTCAGCACCGCCCGGAAAATCCTGTATGGTGTAGCCTTCGCGACGCAGGCTTTCCGTCATGCCAAGACGCATGGTGTGATTATCTTCTATTACAAAAATGTTCATTTTATTCATGCAAAATTATTTTAAATGTGCAACCCTTGTCTTTATTATTAGAAGCGGTCAGTGCGGCATTGTTCTCCTGGCATAATTTATGGCAGATCGATAAACCCAAACCTGTGCCGCCCTCCTTTGTTGTGAAAAACGGTTTGAACAGGTCTTTAAAATGTTCAGGTGAAATGCCCGGTCCGTCATCGGAAAGGGCAATTGTGGGATCATTACCCTGCATGTTCGATTTGATGCTTATCGATCCCTTTCCGTTCATCGCCTCCAGACTATTTGAAATTAAATTAATTAAAATCTGGCGTAGGTGCTGCCGGTCAAAAATGATCTCCGGATTGCGGATGTCACAATCGAAGGTAATATTTTTTTCGGACAGACGCTTTTCAAAAACCGTTTTAATCTCATCCAGAACGGCGGGTAAATGGATAACTTCCCGTTCCGGCTGCACGGGACGGCTGTAATTCAGATAAGCCGTAATCTGGGCTTTTAAATTGTAAATTTCATCCAGTATTTTCTGAACATACATGGCGTTTGGGGTTTGCGGTTCAATTTGCTCCTTTACAAGACCGGCGAGCAGTTCGATACCGCCCAGAGGATTTCTGATCTCATGGGCAATCTGAGCCAGCAAATTTTCTTTTTCTTTTTGTTTAACCATCAAGTCGTTTTTCATTTTTACAAGCGCGTTGCGTAAAATCTCTAATTCGCCGGACATCCGCTGCGGCGGTGTAGTCTTAAAATCACCGGCGCCGATTTTTTCACTGAAATTCACCAGCCGGTCAATCGGACGGGCAACCGATCCGGCAAGCAGAATACCGGCGATGGCAGTAACCAGAATACCCAATATCCCTATTGAAAGAAAAACAAACGAGAGATCTTCCAGTTTCTTAAGGCGGTCGACATTTTCCTGAATGCCCAGATAATAGCCGTCGCTGAGCCGGTGATAGCCCCACATGTACCAGTTATCATCTTCACCTTTGAAGGGCATTGAAACGGTACTTGCACCGATAACCAGCTCACGGATCTCCATCCGGTTAATGAGTAACCGGGTTGTCGAGATTTCGGGATTAATACTCAATAAAATTCTGAAATTTTCATCAAAAATAAATCCGTTACTTAAATTCATCTTTTGAACCTGAGCGGCAATAATCGTCTCATAATGCCGGTGTGCCAGATTATCTCCGTTTGCATCGATAAACTCCAGATAATTTGTTTCCATCGCATCGGCAACCAGTTCGCAGAGAAGTGTGATTTGCTCGCTGAGTTGTTCCTGATAAATATTCTTTACGTACAGGTAACTGATACGGGCCATCGCTCCGACCAGCAGTATGGTAATTATACTGAAAACCAATATAATTTTCAGTTTGATGGTCGAATTACGAAACCGGTTGACAATGCTTCTCATAATTAAATCTGTTTCACCAATCCTTTAATTGCCGCGCACCAAAGCGGTGCGCTACACAAATCCAATATAAACCAAATCGCTGCGATTTCAATAGATCGGTAATATTAAATTTGTGCTGCTCTTATTACGAATCGCAGGATGTAATGATTGGTCAGTTCCAAACCGGTTCGACTATTTTACCCATAAATAAAATGGCATCCGAACTGCGTTCGTGAATAACAAAAAAGAACGGCCGGTTGAGTTGCACGTATTTAATTTCCGAATCATCAACGGATGTTGTTCTCGTTTCGACGATGGTTACCGCGGCAGCCTCCGTGCCCTTTTCATCAACCTGAACGAAAGTTTTATGACGCACCTGTGAAAGGAACAGCTCACGATCTTTATTGATACGGCTGAAATCCGCCTGCTCAGGATTGAATGCAACGGCCATGCCCAACCCGCTGAGCACATCGTTCATTTTTAATTCGTATTCAAGTTTGAATCTGGGCATGTTTAAGACAACCGTATCTTTGGAAAGTCCGGATTGGTAATATTCCCATTGCTGTCCGTCAAATTTATTGATTAATTGGCTCAGTTCTTTTTCGGCACGCGGTAAAAAGATTGTAATACCGTAACTGCTGTTTCCATAGGGCAGACTGACGGCCTGCAATTGCTCATCTTCAAAATAACCGAAATTTTCGCTGACAGACATCATTTTACAGGTAACCCTGCGGTTATCCGGAGTGGTAAAATGATCGTCCCTGGTTTTTTCTTCATCAAACTGATAACGCCAGTCGGCTTTAAAATAGATGGCATTCAGCAGAAAAAGCACCGCTGCCCGATCGATGCGGTCAATGATTTGATTGATTTTGCCCTGAGTTTTGTCGGCCACCCAGTCATTGATCCGTTTTACCGTCCCTTCATCGAAAGCGGCAGGATTAATTTCAGCATTAAAATATTTTTGATTCTTTTCAAGAAAAGTTGGCAATATGCTGAAACCTTGACGATACCAGATTGAATTGGCGATATCAAATCGCACCTTATCATCAAGGACGGTTAGTTCGTTGATTAAATCATGGTAAGCGTGATTAATCTGATCTTCGGAAAGATTCTGCAATTGCAGACAATTTTGAATGGCTTCATAGGTTTCCCCGTCAGCGCCGTTCATGGTCATCCCCAGCGCAAATGATACACTTAGGGGCGAAATAAAAATATTTTTATCGACATCCTCACTGCGGACGATTGTTTTGAATAACCGGAAACTGAAATTTCTGTCGGCTTCGATAATTTCTCTTTGGTCATGGGATAACTTTAACGGGGCCGAATCAGAGGATGACTGAAGCGGTGTGTTATCGCTGCTGCAACGGGATACAAAAATGAATAATAAAAAAAATCCTGTTAATTTGATAAATAATTTTTTGCTAATTTGTATCATCAGTTTGTCAATTCAAGTTTGGATACGCTACCGTTTACAGTTTATTTAATTCTCTTCGGCCTTAAACGTTCCGTGATTTGTGATACCGGCGATAGTTATCCATATCCAGTCACCGTTTAATTTATTTTCTTCGCGAGAACCGTTAAGCTGCACATTGTTATCAATATATGCGGGCTGCAGTTCTATCCAAAAACGGTTTTCGTCATATCCACCAATCAGTTTGCCGCTTCCGGTTTGTGGCCCGATTTGTCCTGCACTGGCAAGGCTTTGAAGATGCCATTCGCCGCTGATTTTTTCATTATCTTCGTAGCTGAGATATAATTCTCCTTTGACAATGGCCGCACCGGATAAGTCGTATCCTGTATAGAGGTACTCGCTGTACTTTTGCGAATCGAGACCGAAGTTGCATGAAATAACAAATGCCATTAAAAAGAAGAGTAAGGCAGTGAGTTTCAAAGCAACTTTCATCATTACACCTCACAGGTTAATAATTTTTTCACAATAAAAAAGAAATGTCATTCTGATATAGCGACGTGATGAAGCCCACACGTTAATTAATTTGTTAATTAATTTTCGCTAAGTATCAGAATGACAAGGAAGGATTTGATGGACCCATCCGGGTAATTGGGAATTACCGGAGCAGGCCAGGTTCTTTATATTTAATGCAGTGTAGTTTTCAGAATTGTTTGATCGATCTGTAGAAGCCGGTGCAGTATATGTAAATATCAAAATTGGAAACATTAAATTGATCCTATTATTGTAGATTTATAGAATGACAAAATTTGTGCCAGACGAAAAAATATACTATAAACATTTATTAATATTGCAGATATATATTTTTGTGTTCTTTGGTCAGAAGCTAAAATATTATCAGATATTTGATAGAGTATCAAATATCTGATAATATTCCGGGTAGATATTTAAAAATCTAATGGAAACAAATTGATTCGGATTATAAATTTTTCTGTTCGAACTTTTTTATGCTTTGAGATTTAAATCAGTAATGTTATTTCCGGATTATTTTATTTTAACAGGGTAATTTTAGTCCTGTCTCTGCATGACATAAAACGTATACCCGTACCAGTCTGAAAACCGGCGGTAATCTTCAATTTCTTTATAGATGACGGATAATTCAGCAAGAATCTTATTATAATCGATATATTTATTTCTGAGTGCGTTTATTTTGCTTTCCATGGGATTATAAAAATTCCACCAATCGCTTTCTGGTAGTTTAAAATGGTCAAGCAGTTTATAACCGCAGTCGCTGATTGCTGAGATGGTCTGATCAACTGTTTTTATATCCGGATACTCTTCTTGCCAGATTTTTACAGCTTCGGCTGGCGGATTGGGTTTAAACCAGTTAGCCTCGGAGACCGAAACATAGCCCTTTGGCTTCAGCAGCGGTTGGATGGTTTTCAGTCCGTTTTCAAATCCCATGAAATAAATCGCACCCTCAGACCAGATCAGATCAAAGCTTCCGGGATCGAAATCCATTTCGAGCATGGATTGATGGCGGGTTACAATTTCGGCTTTGGTTTTTTCTGAGCCGGTTCTTTCTTCTATAATTTTGAGGAAAGGACGGTGATTATCCAGAGCAATAATTTTGCCTCCGGTTAATTTGGCCAGCGTGAAAGTTTGTGCACCCGCTCCGCATCCTATATCAAGGATGTTTGGATTTTCCGGGAGGTTTTTTATTACCTGAAACGCTTTTTGTGTGCTGTCCACCGAACCCGGTCCCTGACGCGGTATATTTTCATAAATTTCAAAAAACAGATCCCAATTCATTGTCTATGGTAATCCTCCCTTAAAAATTCTGAAAGAATTATTATATGAAGCTTATATGGTAATATAATATATTTTGGCAGTTTATAAAATATTAATTTTATACGGATTATAAGGTCCGGATTCTTATCTGAATGAAATGATCGAAAGACGGACGAATAAATATTCCGCCTTCCCGGTTAGAATCTTACTTGCGAAATCTGAGAGTGTATCTCTGACTTTGCCAACGCCAAATCCCTCTCCCCTGTATCCCCTCCCCCGCTCGCGGGGGAGGGGAAGTAAGGGGTGGGGGGGAAGAGATTTTTTAGCAGTTTTATCCCGCTCGGGCGGGACAAATATTTTTGGTTAGAATTTATTTATAAAAATTCATACATTAGACAGATTACACTGGAATGATAAGAGGTGTTTAATTTTGCAATTGGATATGCGTGTTATGAAAAATAGTTATAAAATTAAAGTTATATTTATTTTGTTATTAATTTTGCAATTTATCCAGATTAATATAATAAATGCCCAGGTCAATACCGAGGCGATGCGCCGCTCTGTTTTAAAAGAAGGATTTACGAGTGCTTTGTCTTTGAGTCTGGGATACCAGTCGGGTAATACGGATTTAGTGGATGTTAAGTCCACCTTCCGGAATGATTTTCTTGTGAACCGCTATCATGCCTTTGCAATCATGAGCTATCAGCATGGTGAAAAGGATCAGCAGCGTTATGAAAACAAGGGATTTGTGCATCTGCGCGGCATCCGGCAGACACTGCCGGCGCTTTTTATAGAGATATTTTTACAGAAAGAATTTAATGAATTTATTGATTTAAGGGACAGGAATCTGGCGGGCAGCGGTCTGCGGATCAGGTTGGTCAATGAAAAGAATAAAGACGCGGAAAGCAGGACAACTTTGTTTGCCGGCCTGGGATTCATGTGGGAAAATGAAAAATACAGTGATAATGTTGAACCGGAGTCGAACAAGATACGCTCTACCAATTATATCTCGCTGAATTTCCCGACGGATAACCGGTTTCGTATTTTTACAACCGCATATTACCAGTTTGATATTGAGCAACTGAATGATTACCGTCTGCTTGCCGAAGGAGGCATTGGCTTTAACATAAATTCATTTTTTATATTTATAATGGCAGTGAATTACCGCTATGACAACGAACCGCCGCCCGGTATTAAGCCTTACGACCTGGAAATAGAAAATACGATTACGCTTTCATTCTAAAAAAAACCGGCGCCTGTAGATGAAACAGACGCCGGTAACATTCTACATGTTTGCGTAAGCTATTTCACTTTGACTTCGATTTTCTTTGCCTTACGCTGTGCTTCCGGTTTTTTGGGTATATTAATTTTCAGTACACCCTGCTTGAATTCGGCCCTGACATTATCCTGCTCTACCTCTGTCGGAAGTGGAATTTCACGATGGAATTGTCCGAAAGAACATTCACGGTGATAGTAATTGTCGTCTTTTTCCTCTTTTTCTTCTTTTTTCTCGCCGCGGATCATCAGTATATTTTCAGATAAACTGATATCGACATCATCAGCTTCCATTCCAGGCAGTTCAGCGACGACTTTAACTTCTTTATCCGTTTCCTTTACATCGATACTCGGCAGATAAGTGTCCCTATCGCCGCCGAACCAGCGTGCCGGCGTAAAATCATCAAAGAAATTATCGAACATTCGGTTAATCTCTTTCTGCAGACTCATAAAGGGATTTGTCCATTCATCTCTGCGCACGGGAACCGATTTATTGCTTTTTCTGGTCGGAATTAAATCGCGAATGGCCATGTTATTCACCTCCTTTCAAATTTTTCTATAAATGATTTCACATTTAATTAACTTTTACTTCGATTTTTTTCGGTTTCACCTTTTCAGCTTTGGGCAGCTTCAGGGTTAATACGCCGTTGTTATAAGCGGCCTCTATTTTTTCCTGGTCGATCGTATCATCCAGAGTGAAACTGCGTTCAAAATCGCCCATGTCATATTCTGCGTAAGTCAGCTCGAATCCTTCAGGCATAAAAGGTGCCACGCGTCCTTTTATTGTTAGAATACGCTTTTCAAGGTTGATATCAATGGCATCCTTTTCAACGCCGGGCATATCGGCAATTAACACAATATCGTCTTTTGTTTCATAGATATCGACCGGCGGTGAAAATACTTTTCTTGAGTGCGTTCTTTCAGCAACATCGGTCTTTTCGCTTTCACGTTTTTGCAGTGTTGCTTGCTTTTCCATTAGTGCACCTCCTTTTCAAAGTTTATATTTTTTCTTTTATTTTTGAATTAAGATTTTGCTTCGATGGCAATTTTCTTCGGCTTATCGGCTTCAGTTCTGGGCATGGTAATTTTCAGCAGACCCGATTTATATTCAGCATTAACTTTATTTTCGTTTACTTTATATGGCAAACCGATGATCCGTTCGAATGAGCCGAAGCGTCTTTCCTGTCGATGATACTGTTCTTCATCCTTTAATTTTTCCTGCGGTCGACTGCCCTTAATCGTTAACTGGTCGTGAACGACAGAAATATTAATATCATCCGGATTGTAGCCGGGCAATTCGGCGGTCACAATGATATTATCCGCATTCGTGAACATATTCAGCGCCGGATAGACCTGGGCATCCGGGTAGGGAGCCGTATTGAATAACCGGTTCATTTCACGTTGAATACGGTGCATTTCCCGCCAGGGATCGTGGCTCTCAAAATTTCTGAAAAACATCTTCATCCTCCTTTCGAAATTATTTTGGTTTATATTTGATGCTTACTTTTCATTAAAATTAATTCACAAGAAATATGCCAAAACCTGTAAATTATTGATTTTGTTTAATTATCAGCAAACAAGATAAACGGCTATTGAACAATGTGAAAATTTGACAGAGCAAATTATGCAAAAAATAAATATTTTGTATGTCAGAAATAAGTCAAAATTTCATACATGTATGACTTATATGAAGATGTTGCCTTTCCAGGGAAAAGAGAATCTTATCTTATAAATAAGCACGGGATCATCGAAATTAAATGTACAATGACTTACAGTAAAATTCTGAAGTTTATATAAAATTTCTGTCGGACTGAAATATAATTTCAGGGAAAATTGATCAGTAACGATCTAATCGGCTTCGATTGAATAATGAAGCAATATAAATAAATCAGACGCCGGGGTCGATTGTATTTTAACTTTCTGTGCCAAACCGTTTTTAATTCCGGCAGGAATTTCAATTTGCAAAGGATAATCGAAAGTAAACTGCCCTTTGCCGGCGCAGCGGGGGCAGCCGAAGAATGAATTTAGCATGAATTTTTCACAGTCGGGGCAGTTTACCGTAACCGGCAGTTCAATTTCAACACGGCCGCCTCGCCGGGCTTCATCAGGCGTAAGAACAAGTTCCAGCTCCGTTACAATGTTTTCACGGCGTTGATTTTCATAAAAAAAGTAAGATGTATCAAACAGGCTGTCGAACAAGCTTTCAAAATTATCCGGATATCCGCCGGAAAAACCGGCAGCGTTCCGTTCCCTAACTTTGCTGCGGCCTTCATCACGGAACAAAGGTTCAGACGAATCAGGCATTTTATCAAACTGAATCTTTGCTTGATTTTGCTTCAATGCTTTATCATAGGCCCGCCGGCGATCCGGATCGCCCAGTACCGAATAGGCTTCCTGTACCTGCCGGAATGGTTCCGCATCAGCACCGTAATGATCGGGGTGATACCGCATGGCCAGATTGCGATAGGCTGACTTTACCTCATCCTGGGTGGCATTATTATTTATTCCGAGAATAAGATAATAATTCACCGCTGGCTTATCCTTTCATTAATTTAACATATCTGAGAAAAACCAATTATGCGTTTCTTTATAATAATAACATGCCGAAGGAATTTCAAGAGGTATTGCGCCGTTGATGTCAATCAATACATGGAACAGGATATTAAAAATTGATTTTACCATTTAATGGTCTTAACTTTTCAGGTTTAAACTTTACACAGATTATGGAGGATTCGATAACGTGACTAACGCTGAAATTAAGGACCTTTCGACGAGCAGGAAAGAGTTGAACATAAAAATAGATAAAGCCGACCTGGAACCGATCCGTGAAAAGGAAATAAAAAAAATACGCAAACAAGTACAGTTTCCAGGATTCAGAAAAGGTAAAGCGCCACTGAATCTGATTAAAAGAAATTACGGTGAATTAATTGAACTGCAAACGATGGAATCAGCGGCAGATGATGCCTTCAGAAATTTCGCTTTGGAAAATGATCTGAAAGTGGTCGGCCAGCCCGAAGCAAAAAAAATTGAGTACAATGATGACGGCGATTTGGTTGTGGTCATTGAGGTGGATACATATCCGGAAATTGAACTGAAAAAATACACCGGTTTCGAATTAACCAAAGATGAATATGAAATTACTGACAAAACCGTTGACGATGCCATCGAGCAGTTGCGCAAGGAAAAAGCCGAAATCACATCATCCGAAGGCCCGGTAGAACAGGGTGACATTGTTAAACTGGACATGCAGGAACTGGATAAAGGTGATATTCCGATCATTGGCAGAAAATATGAGGATATTGAAGTACGCATCGGTGAAGGCAGGTTCGATCCGGAGCTGGAAGAACAAATGATCGGTCTTGATAACGGGCATGAAGGAAAAATCGTAAAAGTATATCCCGATGATTTCCCTCAGGAAGGGTACGCCGGCAAGCGTGAGGCTTACCAGATTAAAATAAAGTCTATTCAAAAAGAGACATTGCCCGAATTGGATGATGATTTTGCCAAAAGTATAGGCGAGGAAATTGATTCCGCAGAAGATTTACGAAAAATTGCAAAAGATAATTTAAAGGCCCAGTATGCTTCCGAAGCCGACAATCGCTTCTCGGCAGATCTCAACCAAAAACTGCTGGAAGAGAATCCCTTCGATCTGCCCGACGCCATAATTGACGACTACCTGAATAATATCGTTGCCGATGTAAAAAGGAGTAATAAGCAGGCCAGTGAAGAGGAAATTCGCAGTCACTACAAACATGAAGCGCAATTCAATATTAAACTACATTTACTCAGGGAAAAAATTGCCGAAGCTGAGAATATTGAGGTAACCGATGAGGATATAAACCAGTTTCTGGAAAAATTTGAGGATGAGAACCTCAAAGATTTGTATCTTAAGAATGAACAAATAATGAACAATCTCAAACATGATCTGTTAAACAAAAAAATAAATACGTTTATAGTGGAAAATTCAAAAATTAAACCCAATAAAATTACACTCGACTAATATATAGTAAAAGCAATGAAGAATCTCAGTAATCATTGTGATTAACATCAATTGGATGTCGACGGTATCAGTTGTAAATTAAATTCTGAATATTAAAAGGGAAGGGATTATACATGGCTCTCGTACCAATGGTTATCGAACAAACCGGTCGTGGAGAACGTGCCTATGATATCTACTCCAGGCTTTTGAAAGAACGGATTATATTTTTGGGTACACCAATAGATGATAACATATCCAGCCTGATAATTTCTCAGCTACTTTTTTTGGAAGCAGACGATCCTGATAAAGATATTTTTCTGTATATCAATTCACCCGGCGGTATCGTATCTTCAGGTTTAGCGATTTATGACACGATGCGCTACATCAAACCTGATGTTGTAACCACCTGTATGGGGCAGGCGGCCAGTATGGGTGCTGTTCTCCTCGCTGCAGGCAGCAAGGGGAAGCGCTATGCTTTGCCTCATTCACGTATCATGATTCATCAACCGCTTGGCGGTGCCGAAGGACAGGCTGCCGATATCAAAATCGCTGCCAATGAAATTTTACGCATGCGCGATGTGATCAATCAAATTCTGGTGGATGCTACCGGACAGGATTTATCCAAAATAGAAAAAGACTCGGACAGAAATTTTTTTATGTCCGCAGATGAAGCCAGGGAATACGGAATTATCGATAAAGTTTTGGAAGCACGTTCTAAGACAAACGAAAAAGGTAAATAAATGAGCAAGAAAAATTTTCGTAACAATATTTTCCGTTGTTCATTCTGCGGCCGATCCGCGGATGAGGTAGAAAGTCTCGTATCCGGGCCGGATGTTCATATCTGCAACGAATGCGTGCGCAGCGCCTCCGATATAATCGACCGGCACAGAAAACAGGCCATGCTTCCCGAAGAACGGCAGCTCGCCATTCCGCAGGAAATCAAATCGCAGCTTGATAAATACGTAATCGGCCAGGAACATGCCAAGCGTATTCTGTCGGTGGCTGTTTACAATCATTACAAACGCATCAACGATGTGGCATCGTCCCGTGATGTTGAAATTGAAAAAAGCAATATTTTACTGATTGGGCCGACCGGTACCGGAAAAACGCTGCTGGCCCAGATTTTGGCCCGCATTTTACGGGTACCCTTTACCATTGCCGATGCAACGGTGCTCACCGAAGCCGGCTATGTCGGTGAAGACGTTGAAAATATTCTGGTCAGACTTTATCAGTCTGCCAATTATAATCTGGAGCAGACGCAACGCGGTATCATTTATATCGATGAGATTGATAAGATATCCCGTAAGGACGGCAATCCGTCCATTACCAGGGATGTTTCGGGCGAAGGCGTTCAGCAGGCGATTCTGAAAATGCTGGAGGGAACCATGTCCAGCATTCCGCCAAAGGGCGGCAGAAAGCATCCCGAGCAAAATCTGATCAATATCAATACCAAAAACATTCTCTTTATTTGCGGCGGCGCTTTTGAGGGTCTCGAGGATATTATCCGCCGGCGGGTCGGTGAAAAGAATATCGGTTTTGAGAAGACGATCAACACAAAGAATTTCATGTCCAAGAGTGAGCTCTACAAACGTGTGGAACATGAAGATCTCCTGCAATACGGCCTGATACCGGAGCTGATCGGACGGTTGCCGGTGGTCGGTGCCTTAGGAGAGCTGGACGAAGTTGCGTTGCTCAAAATATTAACCGAACCTAAAAATGCTTTGGTTAAACAATATCAGCGTCTTTTGGAATTGGAAGGTGTAAACTTAACCTTTGAGCAGGATGCATTGAAAGAGATTGTCAAAATTGCTATGACACGCAAAACCGGCGCCCGGTCGCTGAGAGCGATCATGGAAAACATTATGCTCGAAATTATGTTTAATGTGCCTTCGATGCCCCGTCTGAAATCAATTGCGATAACCAAAGATGTAGTGGTTGATAAAAAAGAGCCGGTCTACGATTTTGCTTCGAGTAAAAAAAGCGCTTAGTTTTTATAAATATTAAAGAAACAAAAAGCGGAGTAATCTCCGCTTTTTTTATGCATTACATTAGCCATTGAAAAAGGTTGAAAATGAACCAGGATTTGGAAATAGAAATTTTTGATGCGCAGGTATATAACGTCCTGCCTTTAAAGGATGTTGTGTTTTTTCCCCACATGGTCGTTCCCCTTATTGTCGGCAGAAAAAATTCCATTGAAGCCATCGAAAGAGGGATGGTGGAAAATAAAACCATATTTTTAGTGGCTCAGAAAAATGCCGCGCAGGAAGATGTCCGTCCCGGAGATTTATACCGCTTAGGTGTGATTACCAGAATTCTGCAAATTGTCCGGCTGCCCAATGGCCTGATAAAAATCCTCGTCGAAGGCATGATCAGGGGCAAAGTAAAACGCTACATCAATAAATCCGATCTGCTGCAGGCCAGGGTTGAAGTCGTTTATGATGCAAACACGATTAGCGATACGGTTGAAGCCCAGAAACGGCAGCTGCTTGCGCTCTTCAAATCCTATATTAAAAAGAATGAAGAAATACCCGAAGAAATTTTATTCTCCATGAACCAGCTCGAAGATCTGGAGAAACTCACCGATTTTATCGCCACCTATCTCGACGTAAAGCTGAAGCAGAAACAGACTATCCTGGAAAAATGGCAGATCGAGAAACGCATCGCCTATTTGATTTCGTTACTGAATAAGGAGAACAGCGTATTATCGATCAAGAATGAGCTTGAAGTAAAAGTGCGTGATCAGATGATGAAATCACAGCGAAATTATTTTCTGCAGGAAGAATTACGCCTGATTCGCAAGGAACTTGGCGAAGAGGATGAGAGTGAAGGGGAAATCACCTTCATCAGGAAAAAATTACAGGAAAAACACTTACCCGAAGATGCCTATAAAAAGTCAATGGAAGAAGTGCATCGACTGAAAAAAATTCCTCCGTTATCACCGGAATATAATGTAATAAGAACTTATCTGGAATGGATGATCGCTCTGCCCTGGGAAAACTTCAGTGATGATGAAACGGATTTGGAAAATGCCCGGCGCATCCTCGATGAAGATCATTACGGACTGGAAAAGCCTAAAAAACGTATATTGGAATACATTGCCGTTTTGCAGCGCGTCAGGAGAATTCAGGGATCCATTCTTTGTTTAGCCGGCCCGCCGGGCGTCGGAAAAACTTCACTGGGAAAATCCATTGCCCGCGCTCTCGGCCGGCGTTTCACGCGCATCTCACTGGGCGGTGTGCACGATGAAGCGGAGGTCCGCGGGCACCGGCGCACTTACATCGGTTCGCTGCCCGGAAAAATTATCCAGGGTTTAAAAAAAGCGGGGACCATTAATCCGGTTTTTCTGCTTGATGAAGTCGATAAAATCGGTTTGGATTACCGTGGCGACCCGGCCTCGGCCTTGTTGGAGGTGCTGGATCCGGAACAGAACAGAACCTTTATCGATCATTATCTCGAAGTAGAGTATGATCTTTCCAATGTATTGTTTGTCGTTACCGCCAACAATCCAAACGATATTCCGGATGCACTCCTGGATCGAACCGAAGTGATTGAATTACCCGGTTATCTTGATCATGAAAAACTGCAGATCGCCAAACGGCATTTACTGCCCAAACAAAAAAAGCAGCACGGTTTGCGTGATGGGGAGTTAATTCTTGAAGATTCGGCTATCAAAGAAATTATTCTCAACTATACGCTCGAAGCCGGCGTGCGCAACCTGGAACGGGAAATGAGTAAAATTTGCCGGCGCTCCGTGGTTGAATTATCCAAATCAAAGCGGAAACGACTGGTAAGGGTTAATGCCAAAAATATCAAAACCTTTCTCGGTGAGCCGAAGTATCCGTTAAGCAAGCTGCGCAGCAAGGGAGAGGTTGGTGTGGTTAATGGTTTAGCCTGGACTGCCTATGGTGGCGATATTCTGCGTGTTGAAGTTAATCTTTTGTCCGGAAAAGATAAGTTAACCCTTACCGGAAAATTAGGCGATGTGATGCAGGAATCGGCAATGATCGCCATTGCCTACATACGCTCCCGTCACCGGAAGTTTAAAATCGATCAGGGATTTGTAAACAAATTTGAACTGCATGTTCACCTGCCTGAAGGCGCGGTACCGAAGGACGGCCCCTCGGCCGGCATAACTTTAACCAGCGCAATTCTGTCGGCTTTGAAAAAGCAAGCGTTTCCGGGTTCCTTTGCCCTTACCGGTGAAATAACTCTGCGCGGCAGAGTATTGCCTGTTGGCGGATTAAATGAGAAGCTGTTGGCGGCCAAACGTCATGGCATAGAAAATATTGTACTTCCGGTAGAAAATAAAAGCGACATTAAGGAAATGGACAAAGAACTCTACGATGGTCTGAAGCTGCATTTTGTCCGTGATTACGAGCAGATATACGATTTGATTTTTGGAAAAAAATCCGCATAGAAGCGGATTTTATGGAAGGTTGTTAACAAATCTTGTAAGACGTGATTTTTGATTCGCCGCTTTGTTTTTATGAATAATGCCGCGGCGGGCCAGTCTGTCCAAAATTGAAACCGTATCTTTCAATAAAGGCAGTGCTTCTTCTTTCTTTTGCTGGCATAAAAGATTTTTTACGGCAGTTCTCATTTTTATGCGGTAACGACGATTGTACAGTCTTGCCTTTTCCGCGGTTCTGATCCGCTTGATAGCTGACTTGTTATGAGCCATAATAATAACTACTCCTAAAATAACTGAATTTGCAATGTTCTGTTTACAAAAGTCAATAAATTTAATGATATTGAATGGGCAAGTCAAATTTAAACTTATAATTTTTTACAAATTATTTTTGACAATGAAAAATTATTATGTATATTAGACGACTTTTGCATTTGACAGTAAAAGCTGGTGTAGCTCAATTGGTAGAGCAGCTGATTTGTAATCAGCCGGTCGGGGGTTCAAGTCCTCTCGCCAGCTTGCGGACGAGACGAGGAATGGGGAGATACCGAAGCGGTCAAACGGGGCAGACTGTAAATCTGTTGGCTGTTGCCTTCGGAGGTTCGAATCC
>CAYXRA010000029.1:29602-36310 GCA_964467525.1 uncultured Calditrichaceae bacterium | reverse complement strand
ATTCGGAAGTCGCTCCCGGGTTTACCCACACAAAACGACATAGACCCATTATTTTGGTATATAAAAAAAATAAATGCAAATCACCTGGTACTAATCATCGGAGGTTTTTAATCAGGGGTCTATCAGAGAAGTCAAAATGATGAGAGCACGCAAGAAAATGGAGTCAAAAATAAAAAAACCGGATTGATGACACATCATCAATCCGGATTGTAAACTAATCAGGCCAGTTTCGCCGACAGTTTTATCTCTGTTCCGGTAAATAGCCGTGAAATCGGGCAGTTGGTTTTTGCTTTTTTTGCATATTCATTAAACGCTTCGGCATCCAGTTCGGGTACATCGGCTTTACAGTCCAGTTCGATCAGCGTAATCTTTGGTCCGTCTTCTTCACCTAAGTGAACAAATGCCGATGTCTCAATCGATGTCGGTTTATAATTATCCTTACTTAGTAAGGCCGACAAAAACATTGAAAAACAGCCGGCCAGCGCTGCGCCGGCCATTTCATCCGGATTGGTTCCCCGGCCCTCTTCAAATCTCGATGCATACGTATAGGGCCCTTCATAATCCCGAAAGGACATTATGCCATCGCCGTCTTTTAAGGTCCCTCTCCATTTTGCAGTTGCCTTGCGTGTTTTCATGTCATTGCTCCTTATCCAATTAGAAAAGTTAATATTAATTGATGATCAATAACACAAAATAAGAACAAATAATTCCAAATATTCCGGCAAGATTTATCGTAATATCCGGAATAAAACGTACGGATTACCCTTTGTAAAAGCAGACCTGACAGGGTAAATTTAGGAACATAGTTTTCTGAGCACTGCATATACCATTGCTGCAATGTTAAAACCGGAAAAATGCACTCATGAATGATTTCCCATATAAATAAAGAAGACGGCATTGGTTTACTGCCGTCTTTATAATTTATGTTAATCAGCGTTTCCTGCTATTCGCCGGTCCCCGTACCTATGGACTTACTGCGTTCGATAGACTGCAGTGCAAGATAATTATCGCCAAACTTGCCGATATTTTCCAGCTCGGTATCAAACTTATCGAAATGGGCTTCTTCATCGGCGACGAGATCTTCGAACAGTTTTTTACTGACCGAATCGGCGTTCCGGGCGCATTCATTGGCCCAGGTGTTGTAACTTTTTACCGCGCCCTCTTCCATCTGACAAGCCATTTCCAGCATTGCTTTTACATTGTGCACTTTTTTCACTGCTTCGGATGCGCGTAACTCAACTTCCCCTTTCAGGAACAGAATGCGTTCTGAGAGTTGCTCGATATGGTTCATCTCATCGATGGCGGAACGCTTAAACAGGCTGGCAAGCAGATCATACCCCTGATTCCCGGCAGTGAGCAAAACGTTTTGCTTTATTTATCAACCGGCAATAAGTAATATTTTATCGATGTCAGAGCAGTAAAATAAGTACTCAGGTTAGCGATCAGAATTAATCAACCATCATGATTGATGCGCATCCGTTTAGAGCCTTTTTTACTCATCTGACGATTGCCGTTTGCTGCCGGGACAGCGGGTGCGGCACAATCCTGAAAATGAATAAGAGTACTAAAAAAAGTAAAACAGTTGAATTATCTAATCAAACGCACTTTATTACGTGTGTTACTCCTGCGGGATTTTTACGTTTTTATCCCATTGAGGCACTTTTGATTGCAGAAATATCTCTTTTTGTTTGGAGAATTCCCGCATATTAAATCCGATGTATTCCTGGGCTTTTTCTTTTGTGGAAAGATCGGGAAATTCAAGGGGAATTTTCACACCCAGCTCTGTGAGTAAAACGGCCAGCCGGCCGCGCGCCTCTTCCGCACGCTGGATCGATGTGCCAAGTATGGTGGCCGATTCCAGCGGTGCGTGGAAACCGGCACCATGGCTGGCGGCTATGTAATCCCATCGCCATTGTCCACGACGGATAAAAGTAAGGATCCGGGCCATCTGTGCTTCAGTGGCGCCGGCATCCCAGGCCGCCCGGGCTTCAATGTGCGCTTTTACCAGCGTTTCCTCCGCGATTGACAGCAGCCGGCGAACCCTGTCCTGATTGTCGTAAACATTTTGTTTGAGGGTTTCTTCGGATTCACGGTGACATACCTGGCAAGATCTGTCGATCACGTTAAGCGGGCTCTGAATGTGATGATCGGTGAACTTTATGCCCCCCTCGCTGCGGTAAGGCATATGGCAATCCGCACATGACACACCTCTCCGGGCATGGATGCCGAACCTGGATATCTCATAATCCGGGTGCTGGGCTTTGATAACCGGGGTCCTGCTGAGCGCATGTACAAAATCGACGTGTTCGATGGTGTCGTAATAGACTTCAATGTCGTCCGCGGTAAGTCCGTTATCCCAGGGAAATTTAAGGTAATTATTCCTGTTTTTTATAAAATAATATTCCACATGGCACTGGGCGCAAACCAGCGTGCGCATTTCCTGCTGGCTGGCTTCTGAAATATCTTTTCCCGTTGCTTCCAATGCTTCAACAAGCGCGGGACGGGTAATAGAAAGATTGAGTGTGTTCGGATCGTGACAATCGGCGCAGCCGATGGGATCTTTAATCTCACCGCCCAGTTCTTCCCACGTGGAACCGTAAAATTCCTCAACGCCCATTTCATTCATTAAACGGGGCACGGACGGACTTTTGCAGGTCCAGCAGGTTGCCGGTTGGGGAACCGCGGTTCGCAAGGTCATCCTTATATCATCCACCGACCAGTAATGGCCGCGGCCCTGGTTATATCCTTTGGAAAATGCGTAACCGGCCCATAAAATGACCAGCTTCGGGTATCTTTCCAGCATGTCGATTTTGGCCGACCCGCCATACTTGCTCCGGAAGGTTGTGTCGAGCGTTTCAAGGTAGGTATTGTATTGCCGCGGATAAGCATCCTGCCATTGCGCATTTTCGTAAACATTTCCCTGAACCGGCCGGATGGCTTCATATACCAGTCGTGCTTCGCCCCGTCTCTCGATAATGGAAGCGCCGAATAATCCCACTAAAAAAACAACTATCAGTGTTGCAAAAAATAAAATCCAGCCCACATAAGGTTTTTCGGAAATTATATCGCGTATACTTTTCATTTTTCTATTCCTGTTTATAGATTGAAATAACTAATTATCTTCTTTTATAATCGATTTTATAAATTCAGGCAATACCGGTTCCAGGGGAGGAATGTTGGCATTCGGATAAGCAGAAAGCGATCGGACCGATCCGTGGGGTACTTCCTGGTGACATCCCCAGCAGAATTTTCCCGCACCCTGTTTATATGTAGAAACGGTAAGCTGATTAACCGCCAGGGGCATTTTCATAACCTGATGGGTGTGGCAGCGCACGCAGTTTTGCTGAACCACATTAATACCCGCTTCTTTTATTTTGATGACCTGCGGCTCGAGTCGCAGCGTAAAAATGGATGCATGACGGGTACCATCCATGGCCTTAAAATAATACGTCCGCACAGGATTGTCATGCGGTACGTGGCAGTCGTTGCAGGTTGCCACTCTGGCATGGCTGCTCCGGGCCCAGGAAATATATTGGGTGGTCATTACATGGCAGTTCACGCAGGCGCGCGGCTCATCCGATAAATAGGATGTGGCATTGCCGATATGGAGCACCAGCAAAACTAGGGCGATCAGGACGGCGGAAATTATGGTAACAGGCACTTTCCAGTGCCCGGGAGGCGTCAGGTAATTGATTAATTTTTTCATAACATTGCGTATGTTCCCGACTGTATAATTAATCCGGGGGAAATCAATTCAGTCATTAAATTATATTTCCGAGTCTACCCTGTAATATATTATAAAAGATTGGAAACACATAAATTATTTTTGATGTAGTCGATTTTTGGAGCAATTTCCGATACTTTTGTCCTAACGATTTAAATTTGTGCTAAACCGGCGTGAGGTGTGTAAGTTGTCTGGAAAATAATACTGATGGAACCTTGAAAGGACGCTCCGGCATTGAATCCATGATTAGTTTAATCTTCAAACGGTAGTGAATCGGGATAAAATTTTTCTATCGTGCTGTTAAATTTCCTGCACCGAGCGTTTACTTCAGACCTGTTTTAAATATCGCTAAAATTATGTAACTTTAATTTTCAGCCAAACAGGAGCCCTTTACCTTTGATTTCAAAACAGCGCGCAGATCTGGGATTGCTATCCGTTACCGTCTTCTGGGGCAGTACCTTTATCCTGTCCAAAATGACGCTGACCCAAATGTCGCTTCCGGTATTTTTGTTCATCCGTTTAACCCTGGCCGCGGTTTTACTCAATCTCTATGCCGTCCGTTATCTTAAGTTTTATAAAACACAAACTTTGGTTCACGGGATTATCCTGGGGCTAATTCTGTACTTTTCCTACTTCTTTCAGATGTGGGGCATCCAGTTCACCAGCGCCTCCAATGCCGGATTTATCACCGGACTCTCGGTAATCCTGGTGCCGCTGTTCGGCTTTATGTTTTATAAAATTATCCCGGCGATCAATGTACTGGCCGGCAGTCTGCTGGCGGTGGCCGGTCTGTTTTTGCTGACCGGATTCGACGGTTCGGCCTGGAGCAAGGGCGACATCCTGGTATTTATCTGCGCCGTTATTTTTGCCTTTCATGTGATATACACCGGTAAGTTTGCACCGCAAAACAATATTTACCTGCTGACCGCCGTACAGCTTTCGACCGTTGCGGTAATGACGATAATTATGCTGCCCTTTAGTGAATTAAGCTGGCCGGAATTAAACTGGCAGAGCAGCGCGGCGCTGGTGTATCTGGCCCTGTTCGGCACGGTTTACACCTTTTTAATGCAGACCTCGATGCAGCGTTACACAACCACTGCCAGAACCGCGCTGATTTTTTCAATGGAACCGGTATTCGCGGCGCTGTTTGCATATTTTATCGCCGGAGAAATTCTGGGACTGCCGGGCTGGGTCGGCGGAATGCTGATTGTGGCGGGGATGATCAGCGCCGAGTTACCCTGGTACCGCATTTTATTTAATAAACGCTCGGCAGAAAAAAAAAGCGCTGATTTCTGACCTGTCAGCGCCTTTAGATTTGGGAAATCAGGATAGTTTTAGTTTTTGTATTTTACCGGATTTGTTTTTGGGTAGCGATTCCCTGAATTCGATATGTTTTGGCATTTTGTAACCGGCCAGCCGTGATTTTAGAAACTCAAGAATAGTATCCTTAAATTCCTCGTGAATTTTATGATCCTTTAATACAATGAAGGCCTTCGGCGCTTCCCCGAGCACTTCATCTTCCACGCCGATGACAGCGGCATCTGCCACATCTTCGTGTTCATAAATGGCATCTTCAATTTCCTTGGCGCTGGCCCGGTTACCGCCGATTTTAATCATATCCTTACTGCGACCAACCACATAGAGGAAGCCCTCGTCATCCATGACGCCGATATCGCCGGTGTAATACAGTCCGTTCTTTAATACTTTGCGGGTTTCCTCAGGATGGTTCCAGTAGCCGGACATCAGGTTTGCGCCGCGCGCAGCAATCTCACCCTGTTCGCCCGCAGGCAGCGGATTGCCCTGACTGTCGGCAATGAACAGGTCGACATTAGGGATGCCTTTGCCGATCGAACCCCATTTGCGCGGCAGTGCTTCCGGATCGAGATAAGACAAACGCGCTGAGGCTTCGGTGGCTCCGTACATTATAAATAGCTTTGCGGGATCGAACAGCGCAGCCACTTCCTTTTGCACGGCAGGCGCCATTGCGCCGCCGGCCTGGGTCACATAACGCAGTGTTTCAAACTTAAAATTGCGTACGTCTGAGCGGTTGAGCAGGATTGAAAAGGTGGACGGCACGCCGGAAAATCCCGTTACCTCCTGTTCCTGCATGGTTTTCAAAACCACGTTGGGATATAAAAATCGGTTATCCACAACCACCGAACCGCCGACAAAAAAATGGGTATTCAGTAACGATTTTCCATAAATATAATAAAAGGGGAGGATAACCATCACCCGGTCCTCTTTGGTCATCCGCAGATATTCGACAATCGAGCGTGTATTGGTAACGATATTCAGATGAGATAAAGTAGCTCCGCGCGGCTTACCGGTGCTGCCGGAAGTATAGACAATGGACGCCACATCCAGATCTATGATTTTAACGTCAACCGGTTTTGTTGAATAGTTTTCAATGGCCTCCGGCAGGAAGGATAATAGTTTGCCGGGTTGTTCATTCACCTTAACTTTGCCGCGCTCAGTCCATATCAGCAAGTGACGGATGGTATCCTTACTTTCATAGAGCGGACGAATACGTTTTAATAATTTCCGGTTTACCAGCACCACATTGACGTCGCAATCCTGCAGAATGTAATCCAGGTTTTCCGATGTAAGCTCGGTATTCAGGGCCACGGTTGTCGCGCCGCATTTTAATATCGCATAATAGCTTATGACATAATCGACGGAATTTTCAATCATCAGGGCAATACGATCGCCGCGCCTGATACCGTTCTCTATAAAGTAGTGTGCCAGTTGATTTGCATTTTCATCGATATATTTAAACGTGTACCACTGGTCATTGGCAAAGAATGCCTGTCTTTCGGGATATTTTTGGGCGCTGTCTTCCAGAAAATGGTGAACAAAAGTCGTGTATCGCATGTTGTGCTCTTTCATTTTAATGTGTTGATTTAACCCTCTTCTTTATCGGCAAATTCCGTGATATTTTTAGCGGGATTATTTTTAAATATCAAAGCTTAATTTTTGTTCAATCC
>CAYXRA010000029.1:26152-29502 GCA_964467525.1 uncultured Calditrichaceae bacterium | reverse complement strand
GAAATACCCGGTTTTTCCGGCGAAGTTTTTATTTGCGACAATGTGCAGGAATACGGTAAAGAAGGTAATTACGGGTTTGATGTCTCTCCGGGCGGCCGTACGCATAACTGGCCCGATCATAACTGGGATTCACTGGCCGGGGAATATCAATCCAATAACAAGCCGGTCGATTCGGTTCGCTGGTACAACAGCGAGGGTGATATCAGCGGTCCACAGGATGGCGAAGGCTGGATACGGGATTTTTTCCATTTTAACGGCAAAGATACCTACCTGTCGTATCCGATATTCGAATCAACACTGACGCCCGGCCGGATGATTGATATGAAAAACGGTGTCTGGGAAAACGGTGCTTATACGGGACGCAAAGTAAAATCTATTTTCATTCCAACGCTAAATAATCACGGTAAGGGTGAAGAAGATTACGCAGGTATCACCAGCGCAATCAAAAGCTTTTTCGGGGCAACGGAAATTCATTACGGCGCCGGCGACCGTTTCCGCGATCATGTCAACATTCACGGTTCATCATTTTCCCGCGAACAGGCCGGTTATGCCGGCGAACTGGTTGCCCGATTTATCAACACCATGTATAAACCCGATTTATACATCACCGCGGCTATGTGGTCCGGGCATCATTCGCGCACCGGCGATGCCGTGGAGACGAAAACCGTGCTGGCCTGCGAAAATCCGGCTACGCTGGATTATATCGCCTGCCGCGATGTGATTGCACCCCATGCATCCTTTCTCAATCCCGATGATGATAACAACACACGTAAGCAAATAACCGGGTGCATCAACGGTGGTATTGGTACAATCGATCCGGACCAGTATGAAGTGATCAGTTACGATTTTAATAATCCGAAAACGACCCGCCTCGATGTGGATCGTAAGATCAAAGAATTTAAAAAAGGCAGAGTCAGTGAGCAGACGGTTAAAGACACCATAAATCAATACATGGAAAATGAATGATTTGGCCAACCTATATGTTCAGAATAACACAAATAATAATTATTTTTCTGTTTTTTATTTACACCGCGACCTTGCTTGGTTATAGCTCCGGACAGGTTAATGCAAAGCGTGCGGTTTCGGATACACGGGTTTTCAAGGGCGATACGATTTGGGTTACGGTGACGGTTACAAACAACGAATATGAAGTAATACGGGGATTTTATTACAGTGATTTTATCCCTGACGATCAGGATTTTATCATTAAAACCAAATCCGTTGACATCTCAGGACAGGCCGTCCGAAATTTTATGCGCGAACAGGGTGTTGCAGGAGATGTGTATGAGGATTATATGAACGAGCGCTGGATTTTGGAAACACCGCCCGATTTCACAGAAGACAACCCACTGAATCCCGGAGATTCAGTTCAAATCGTTTACGGAATTACATCGGGCGAATCGAAAGATTGTATCCTGCCTCAGTTTAGCTGGGTTGGTTATCTGGAATCAAGTCGCGCCATTTATGGACACAGCGAAGCCGCCGATTCGTTGTTTCTTTCTTTTGTTGAGGCAACGCTCGGAATAACTACCACTGATCTGGCGAATGCCGAACGCGATGCATATTATTCGGAAGAGCTGGAAGCAACGGGTGGTACCCCGCCTTATACCTGGCGTGTTGTGGATGGAACACTGCCGCCGGGCATGACGCTCGATTCAATCAGCGGCGTTATTTCAGGGATTTGCTCAGAGGAAGCGGTTTATGAATTTGAAGTAGAGGCCAGGGACGATGGTTATCCGCAGGAAACGGACAGGCAAAACCTTTCCATAGAAGTGAGCAGTACGGTTTCCATCATTGATGATAATAACCGGATTAAAACATTTAATTTATATCAGAATTATCCCAATCCTTTTAATCCCATGACCGTAATACCGTTTTCAATGAGACATCATGCCTTCGTTGAAATCAGGATATACGATCGGCTTGGGCAAACAGTGCGCCATTTGTTAAACACGGAGCTAAATGCCGGATTGCATAAGGTAAGCTGGGACGGCCGCGGTGATACGGGGGCAACACTGGCAAGCGGTGTTTACCTTGTCCGGATGCGCAGCGGTCATTTTACATTTCAGAAAAAAATTATTTACCTGCGCTGAGGATTGGCAAGTAGCTGCATGTTTTCCCGGCAATGTGTAATCGGATGCTGACGACTGAGGCAATATTTTCCGAGATTCATGATATCAACCATCTCGTATATTTCAAATCCATATCGAAAGTGTGTTTTGAAAGACTGCAGATTACCGAACTCGATATAGGTTATAATTTTGTTCCGTTTATTCTGCTGCATCAATTCAGATAGTTTTTCTTTAAATATATTCCATATGCCCTGCATGCGATATTCGTTTAAAATAAAAGCATCAAATGCATATACAGTGTCATCGGGTATCGAAAAATCATAATTATATTTACATTCATGGTAATCTGAATTCAATGAAAACCATTCATATCCCACAACGGTTTTATTTTCATTCAATGCCATCAGGCAATGGTTTCCATAATCGAATCTTTTGCGGAAAACATCCGGTTTATTGCAACACTGCGCTAAGGCATGTACATGTTCTTCAGAAGCCCAGCATACATTTCCTTTAAAAGGCGTACGTGTGACATTCGCGGGCAAGCCATCATATTTCAAAAAAAATAATTTACCTGCATTAATGGGTATCCAGGGAAGGTTAGCCCGTAGTATTCTGAAAAAGAGTAATCTTTTTTTTCCTCTGATTTTATTAAGCATGTAAAACCTGCTAAGCTTTAAGAAAATCCATTTTACTCTGGTCGATGGTTCCACCCAGTTCCCGCCGGCATTCCTCCAGAAAGCGCCGGAAGGGACCCTCCCTATCATCGGGATTATTCAGCCGGATATATTTTTCCGGGGCGCCGGCTTCCTGTGTCGCTCTGAGCAGAACATGTTTCGCCGTCCAGTAATCCAGGGCCACGGGATCGGTCGAGGCCGCGACCATATTGGTTCTTACCGCTTTATTTTTTTCGGTTCTGCCGCCCCAGCCGATATTAATTGCCGTAATAATGTGCAGATCGGCCGGCCGGATTTCCCGCATAAATGCCCCGAGCACAGCGCCCGTATAGTGAAAGCGGAACACGGAAGGGTGCAGATAGATCCCGTAAAATCCCGGTATTTTTCTTAGAGTATTTTTATTTCGCGCAAGTATTTTAAACGTATCCGAGGCGCCAATATGATGCGTGTTATAGGTATTTTCCGGCAACGGGCCGGGATATCCGCAGCTCATATCAACCACGCCCATGTAATTTTTTACCGCTGCCGTAACGCCGGCATAAGCGCCGTGATGATTGATCGCGGAAAAATTAACAAAACGAACCGGCTGTCCGGTGTAAGCGCC
>CAYXRA010000029.1:0-26052 GCA_964467525.1 uncultured Calditrichaceae bacterium | reverse complement strand
GGACAGGTATAAAATAAATCTTTTGGCCAGATGTAACCGTCACCTTCTGCGGGATGTGTAACAACCGCATCGCCGGAGCCGCCGAATTGCAGCGGCCTGGGATTTGGTCCGGCCGGATGCCAGTGGTATTTACTGATATTTTTAAATCCACGACTGTAAAAAGCGTCAATTAATTCGTTGTAATTGTATTGACCGTTGCGATCCTGCGTTGTCCAGCCGCGATCGTTGCGGTATTCGGATTGGTGGTTATCGGCGATGATCACCTCTCCCCTGAAGCCGGGCCTGCTCAGAATTTCATCGATGAAAGTATACAGCACATCGCTGTTGGTCATCCCCTGCGCCCACCACTGGCTGTTCACTTTTAAGACGATAATGTCCTCTTTTCCGAACCATTGATCAAGTCCGCCGAGCTGCCGGATCAGTTTTTTAGAGCAGTCCGCGGCGTCAGTACCACGGCTGGTATAGATGGTCGCCCGCTTTTCCGGCGAAAACGGTTTCAGCTCGCTTTTATTTTCCCGCGCCGGCCATAATTGTTGCGGCGCCAAACAAAGCACGGCGGATATAGCGGCAATCGTTCTCATAAAATCACGTCTTCCGCGAGTGGTTTCATTGTCAAACATAATGATTATAATTTACTTTTAATAAATATTTCCATTTTAGTCAGGGAATCCAGATTTTCCGGCAATATTTCATCATCGTCAATCTTAATATTGAAGGTGGCTTCCACGTGTGAAATAATATCAAGAATTCCCGTTGAATCCAGAATGCCCTCCTCCATAAAAGAGTCGTCATCCGTAAAAGCTGTTTCCGTGTCGCCAAACAAAAAGTTTTCAACAATATATTCGCGCAGATTGGTTTTAATATCTTCCATTGCAATTTACCCTTTTCAGTTTATAAGTGATACGGATTAGCCCGCAAATACTCAGTAGTACGGATTTTTCGTTGAATATCATTTTGAATACGTTTAACCTGGTCTTCGGTTAAATTCAGAGCGGAGGCAATTTCCGACAATGGTGCGTTTTCTTCCATGCCCAGCCAGATTAAGTCACCAACTTCGAATGGTACCCTGAAAAAGAATTCTTCCTGGGTGCACTCGGCGCTATAGGTATCGGTGGTCGGCGTACGTTTGCGGATTTCTTCCGGAACATCAAGATATTCTGCTAACTGATAGACCTGCGTTTTAAACAAATGGGCGATCGGTTTGATGTCGGCGCCGCCGTCGCCGTATTTTACAAAAAATCCCTGCTCATGTTCATTTTTATTGCCCGTGCCGACAACAATATAATTCAGCCGTTCGGCGTGATAGTACAACATCGACATCCGGCTGCGCTGCTTAAAATTGGAAGCGGCGACGATTTGCAGGTATTCCTGCAACGGAATGCGTGCTGTTTTTTCTTCGCCCTCCGGTGAAATGATGGTCAACTGAAAGATATTGAGCGTTTCTTTTTCCATCAGGTCATCGGGCAATACGATTTTTGCCTTGTAGGTGGCGTCGTACTCGGGAAAAACTTTTTTGATGGCCTCATCGCGCCGTTCATAGGTTTTAAAACCGGCCAGCGAAGGTGTCATATTTTCAACAATATACTCAACGCCGTAATGGCTGGCGAGTTGACGGGCTAAAACCGCGCTGTCCGGATTTGAGTCGGCTTCGGGCATGGCGACCCCCAGAACGCGTCCGGCGCCAAATGCTTTTACACTTAAGGCCAGGCATACGCTGGAATCAATACCGCCGCTGATGCCAATCACCGCTCCCTTTTTATGCAGAACCCGTCCGGCGATACGGCGCATTTCCCCGGTGATATGGGCACTGACCTGCTTAGCGTCAATATCCAGATTTTTTTTAGAAAAAGACATGAATTTCTCCTGTTCTTTATCTTGAATTGGTTTTTATATACGTTTGTTTTTCCGGCAACTTAACTTCAATGAATGGAAATTGTTCAACATACTGGTAATGCAATAGTTGTGTTGAAATTACCGCAACCAGTGACATATCATCGCGGGCGCTTGCCGTATTCACCCGGTTGAGCTTGTTCACAAGCCGGGCAACGGCCTTCGGATTAAAATATCCGTAATTCCGGATGCACTTTTCCGAAAGCATTTCCCCTATGATTTCCGGTGCGCTCTCACTTAAGAAAGCCGAGGCAATCGGCGCCCGGTAGGGTTGTTTGGGTCGTTTAACGATGTTTTCGGGAATCAGATCACTAAAGGCCTGTTTCAGAATGTATTTTTCATTCAATCCGCGGATTTTTAATTCAGGATCGATGGACGCTGAAAAGGCAAAAAGGTTATGATCGAGAAAAGGAAAGCGCCCTTCGACGGAATTGGCCATCATCATCCGGTCGCCCTGGGAAGAAAGCAGGTACCCATTCATAAATAAGAGAGCTTCCAGGTATTGTGCGCGGTTTAACGGGTGCCAGCGATTCAGTTCTTTGCCAACAAAGGCATTAATCTGAGTGAGCTGACGATCCATGTCGAAATGACGGCGTATGTTTTGATCGAACATAAGCTGAACTTTGGATGTGTTCTCCCAGCGCAGCAGGTGCGAATAGACCGGATTATCAACAGCATCCAGATTCTTCCTGAAAAAAGCCTGCCAGAACGGATTGATCGTGCTTTGTGACTTTAATATGTAGGGATACAGCCGTCCCAGGAGCAGCGGGCGTATGGCCGATTGTGGCTGTCTGGCCCAGAAGCGGCGCACTTTATCTTCTTTGAAAATATTGTAACCGCCAAAGACTTCGTCCGCGCCTTCTCCGGTTAGCACGACCTTGATATTCGATTGCCTCACCAGTCGCGATAAGGCATAAAGCGGTGCCGGGGCAGTGCGCATCATCGGTTTTTCCGCATACCATACGGCATTCACAAAATCACGGGTGATATCGGCCGGGCCCACTTCAACCATGTGGTGGTCGGTGTCGATATGTTTGACCATTTCTTCCTGGTAGGTGCGTTCATCATAGTCACGGTCGCTGAAAGCAACGGAAAAGGTAATCAGTTTATTGTTGTGATATTTTTTAACCAGGGCGCTGATTATGGAGGAATCGATACCCCCGCTGAGATAGGCGGCCACCGGAACATCGGCGCGCAGACGCAGTGTTACCGCTTGCTGCAATGCTTCCCTCAATCCCGCGGCAACCTCTTCTTTAGTTTGCCCGGAAAAGATGCCATTCGATGGAAAAGCCATCGACCAGTAAGGGCGGATGTCCGGTTTGCCGTTACCGATTTTCAAAAAGTGGCCGGGGGGCAGTTCATGGATTTCCTTAAATGCGCTGGCCGGGGGAATGTTAACCCAAAAAGTGAAAATCTGAGCCAGGCCGGCTCCGTCGATTTGCGGTGTGATATCGCTCCCGGCGAAAATAGCCTTCATTTCGGAGGCAAAAAGCAACCGGTTATTTTGAATCATATAGTATAACGGACGGATGCCAAAACGATCGCGCAGTAGAATAAGCGCCCGTTCCCGTACATCCCAGATTGCAATTGCGAACTGACCGTTGAGATGACTTACAAAGTCAATCCCGTATTCCTCATAAGCATGGACGATGACTTCGGTGTCGGAAGTCGTATAAAAGCGGTGCCCGCATTCAACCAATTCCTGCTTTAATTCTATATAGTTAAAAATTTCTCCGTTAAAAACAGTCCACACAGATTTATCTTCATTGTGTATGGGCTGACTTCCGGTATTGAGATCGATGATGCTTAATCTGGCCATGCCCATTGCCAGATTGCCGGCATCCAGAAAACCACACTCATCGGGTCCGCGATGGTAGAGCGCGCCAACCATTCGTTTTAGTTGTTTTTCAGATACCGTTTTGTCCGGACTAAAATTATAAATTCCGGCTATACCGCACATAATATTCCCTACTTTTTCAGCAGTGCTTATCTTCGAGTCAAAACAAAATTTTGTTAATCATAATTTTAAAAAGAACAAAATTAGTAGGTTTAAACCGAATTATTAAAGCAATGCCGTTATTGTTACTAAGGGTATCAGCTAATCGTCTTCTGCCAGAAAAGTATTCAGGTTATGTTTTCCAGGCTGGATTTACGAACAACCGGCAGCTTGACTTTTACAGGTGGGGGTTCTATTTTCAACTATTTAATAAAAACAAACAGGTAAAGGGGATAAACATGGCGGAATCTTATGATGTTGCGATAATCGGGTCAGGGCCCGGCGGTTATGTTGCCGCGATCCGGGCGGCGCAGTTAAAATTAAAAACGGCCTTAATAGAAAGAGATAAGCTGGGCGGTATTTGTCTGAACTGGGGCTGCATCCCTACCAAGGCGATGCTGAAAAGCGCGGAAGTGTACAGGGAGATGAAAGAAGCGAAAAGTTTCGGAATTAAAGCGACTGATGTGACTGTGGATTTTCCCGCTCTTATCAAACGCAGCCGCCGCGTTGCCGACACCAACTCCAAGGGTGTCGATTTTCTGATGAAAAAAAACAAAATCGATGTGATTTATGGTTCGGCAAAACTCGGCTCAAAAGGTAAATTAGAGGTCGAAGACAAAGATGGCAAGACCTCGGAGATAAATGCCAAAAATATCATTATTGGCACGGGCGGGCGTCCGCGTACCATCCCCGATGTTGAGATTGATGGCGATAAAGTAATCAGCAGCCGTGAGGCAATGAGTCTCGATAAACAGCCGGAATCCCTGCTTGTTATTGGCGCCGGGGCCATCGGCGTTGAGTTTGCCTATTTTTATAATGCCATCGGAACCAAAGTAACCATTATAGAAATGCTCGATCAATTGCTGCCTGTTGAGGATGCGGAAATCAGCGAAGTTCTTGCTAAATCATTTAAGAAGTCCGGTATTAAATATCATACCTCTACGAAAGTTGAAAAGCTTAAAACCACAAAATCGGGCGTTGAGGTCACCTTGTCAGGGGATGAAAAATCGCAGACAATAAAGGCGGATAAAGCTTTGATGGCAATCGGTATTCAGGGCAACGTGGAAGGATTGAACCTGAAAGAAGCCGGCGTCGAAGTTGAAAAAAGCTTTATTAAAGTGAATGAATGGTATCAGACGACAGCAGAAAATATTTATGCCATCGGCGACATCACCGGCCCGCCTCTGCTTGCCCACGTTGCCTCCTACGAAGGGATTATTTGTGTTGAAAAAATTGCCGGACATAATCCGCACGCTCTCGATTACATGAGTATTCCCGGCTGCACCTATTGCCAGCCCCAGGTTGCCAGCATCGGTTATACGGAAGCCAAGGCGAAGGAAGCAGGTTACGAGGTAAAGATTGGCAGGTTTCCCTATTCGGCTTCAGGTAAAGCCCGCGCCATCGGCGTCAGGGATGGCCTGGTCAAGTTGATTTTTGATAAGAAGTACGGCGAGCTGTTGGGTGCGCATATCATCGGCAGCGAAGCCACCGAGCTGATCGCGGAACTGGGGATTGCCAAGGCACTGGAAACAACACCACTTGAGCTTTCACGGACGATTCATGCCCATCCCACCCTGTCCGAGATGATCATGGAAGCGGCAGCCGCAGCCGATGATGAGGCGATTCACATTTGATCAATAAATACATATAATCAAAAAGTAACCGGAATATCTTTGCTTATGGAAAAAAGGTCCGCTTTACACATGAAGCGGACCTCTAAATTATTTATATCTGTTCGTTACTCTAAACGTTTTCCTGCTTCGATTGCTCAAAAACCGAAGTGGCAGTGGCGATAATGCTTGATATATCCGCCATGTTGGAAGGAATAATCATCGTATTGTTTTCCTTGGCCAGATTGCCGAATTCTGTCAGATATTGCTCAGCAATACGCAGGTTTACGGCATCCCGTCCGCCGCGCTCATTAATTGATGCCGCAATTTCACGGATACCCCAGGCCGTTGCTTTAGCCACCCGCTCTATTTCCGAAGCACGACCTTCGGCCTCATTGATGCGTTTTTGTTTTTCACCTTCCGACCGTTTGATCAGCTCCTGCTTGTCGCCATCGGCAACATTGATTTTAGCCTGTTTCTGGCCTTCCGATTCAAAAATCATTGCCCGTTTGGCCCGCTCGGCGCGCATTTGTTTTTCCATTGCATCTTTGATGCTCTGCGGGGGAGTGATATTCTTGACTTCGTATCGGGTTACTTTAACTCCCCAGGGATCGCTGGCCGCATCAACTGCGGCGACGATGTTACTGTTAATATGGTCGCGCTCTTCAAAGGTCTTATCCAGCTCCATGCGTCCGATGATGCTGCGCATGGTTGTCTGGGCGATCTGAATTGATGCGAAGCGGTAGTTATCGATGCCGTAAGAGGCTTTCTTGGGATCGATGACCTGCAAATACAAAACACCATCAACTTCTACCGCGATGTTATCTTTGGTGATACAGGTCTGTGACGCCACATCAATGGCTTGTTCTTTGAGCGTATGCCTGTAAGAGACTTTGTCGATAAACGGAATGAGAAGCTGAAACCCGGCAAGCAGGGTGGCGCGGTACTTGCCAAGTCGCTCGACAATGAAGGCTGTTCGCTGGGGGACGATTTTAATCATGGAAAAGAAAATGATAATTATAAAAACAGCAATACCCAACAGTAAAATGGTTCCGGCATTCATGGCAGTTCTCCTTGCTTTAATTTATGGTTGGAAAATTATACGATAGACCTTGTTTGAGTCCCCCAACAGGATAGGTTTGTTTCATGCATTCGCTTTAAATCCATTGCCTGGAAAAAACTAAATTCAAAAAATCAGATAATAGATTTCAACTTATATCAATCTGTTCAACCTTTAGGGTGATACTTTCTTTACTGATTATCCTGACGGACTGCCCTTTTTTGATGCGCTGATCGGCGGTGGCGTTCCAGTCGGTACCCTTAAATCGTACGACCCCGGTTTTACCGGGTTGAATTTCCGACAGCACTTCTGCTGTTTTTCCCAAAAAGTCGTCTTCCAGATCGTTGGAATCGTTTTGTGCCTGTTCGTAGAAAATCTTACGCAGGTAATTTCTCATTAATAACAAAATGATTATCGAGCTGGATATGAAAATCAAAAGCTGCCAGTTTAAACCAACATCAAAGAACAGACAAACCAGCATAGTGATCCAGGCGCCAACCCCGAAGAAGATAATAATTAATCCGGGCACTCCGAATTCAGCCAGCAAAAACAAAAGGCCGATAATAAACCAAAGCACGGCCGGACGGGTAAAAATTTCAGAAAATTCCATTTTCATGTCCTCATATTACTGAATCAAACGATCTCTTTGTTGAACTAACCGGGGAACCGTTTTAAAAGGTATAAATTTGCACACACTGCGTTTGAATGGCAACCTTTTTTTGATTTAAACCAAAAATGATACAGCAGGCCAGGCATTTTATTCAGATTGTGATCTATCGGAAAATATAATATGGCAGGTATTATTCAAATTATTTGTTATAGTTAGATCAATTTTTTTGAATGGACTTCTTAAGATTGGTGGTGGTTTTGTGCATCATTTGCTATAAAACTGGTTTTCGGTGGAGTCGACATACACGCTATGAGTGCCTCCTTCTATACGACGCCACTGCGCCAACTTCCGGTTAAGATGCTTGAAGCGTGATCTTCATCAGAAAGTAAATTGGTCAAATACCGGTATAACCTCCCATAGGATGCGGAGCGATTGTTACAATGTCAATTTACATTCTCGAGGGCCTCGACAAGTTCTTCAATTTGAATCGGTTTGGAAATATAATCATCCATGCCTGCTTCGAGGTATCTTTCTCGATCTCCCTTCATGGCGTTGGCCGTCATGGCAATGATGCGGGGACGTTTTGACGCATCATTATTATTGTTGAGAATCTGACGGGTAGCTTCCAGGCCGTCCATTTCCGGCATTTGTACATCCATCAAAATAACATCGTAGGATTTCTTTTCAATTTCGTTTAGTACTTCGAGACCGTTCTTAGCAATGTCTGCGTCATAACCCATGCGTTGCAGGATGCGAATGGCGACTTTCTGGTTTACTATATTATCTTCAGCCAGCAAAATATTTAAAGGTTTTTTATTGGCCATTTCTTTATCGATTACTTTTTTGCGGCTGACATATTTGTCGGCGGTTTTTCTGCGCTCAAATATTGACATTAAAGTATTGTAGAGGTGCATTTGCTTTATCGGTTTGATGAGATAGGCGTCGAAGTATTTTTCCTTTTCCGCCTTTCGGTCGTCTTTGTTGGAAAGAGAGGTCAGCATGACTAAGGGCAGCTTACGTTCATCGATATTTTTTCTGATCTCCGCAGCAAGCGTTATGCCGTCCATACCGGGCATCTGCATGTCCAGTATTGCTAAGTTAAAATTGTGTTTTTCATTAATTGCCTCTAAAGCATCATGCCCGGATACATAAGCGGAGACCTTCATACCCCATGACTGTAATTGCAGGGATAATACCCGGCGGTTTGTCTCATTATCATCAACAATCATTACGTTCTTGTTTTTAAAAATCTTCGATTTCTTTTCATAGCGGCTAAACTGCTTATCCGGATCACTCTTGGCTTTTATCGTAAAATAAAATGTTGAACCCTTGCCCTCTTTACTTTCGACCCACATTTCACCGCCCATGAGCTGGGTCAGGTTTTTACTGATAGCCAGTCCTAAGCCGGTACCGCCGTAATTTCTGGTTATGGAGGCATCAACCTGTGAAAAAGATTTGAATAAACGGTTGAGTTTATCTTTGGGAATGCCAATGCCCGTATCGCGGACACTGAATTTTATATTATAGAAATCCAGATCCAGCGGCTTTGTTTCCACAGCGACGGAGATTTCACCCTTTTTTGTAAACTTTACGGCATTATTTAAAAGGTTACCCAAAATTTGCCGCATGCGGGTGACATCACCAAGAATAGTGTCCGGCACGGATTTGTCGATATAATAAACCAGTTCAAGGCCCTTATCGGCGGCCATGGAGGATGATAGTTCCAGGGTTTCCTCAATGCAATTGGTCAGCGAAAAGGGTTCAATTTCAAGCTCCAATTTACCAGATTCGATTTTTGAAAAATCCAGAATGTCATTGATGATTGTGAGTAACGCCTCGCCGCTATACCTGATTGTCTCAACGAATTCACGCTGTTCGCCTGACAAATCAGTATCCTGAAGCAGGGCGGTCATTCCGATCACACCATTCATAGGCGTTCTGATTTCATGACTCATATTAGCAAGGAACTCTGATTTTGCCTGTGCCGCCGCCTCGGCTTCTTCTTTCGCCTGTTTGAGGTCGGCCTCTGCTTTCAACCGGTCGGTGATGTCTTCAAACGATTCAACGCCGCCGATTATTTTTCCGGTTTTATCCCGGATAAGGTCGGCGTTTTTGGATATGTGCCTTTCTTCACCGTTCTTAGTCCGTATGGTACAGTGTTTACCGTTTATGGGTTTTTCAACGATTGGAGAGAGCACGCCGCATTTTTCACTACAGGGATCTTCCGCAAATAACCGGCACGGCTTACCAATAAGCTCATCGGGGCTGTAACCGAGAATTTCGGACGCTTTGCGGTTAAGGCTGGTTACCTTGCAGTCGGTGTCTATGGTAAAAACGGCGCTTGGGATTAACTTAAGCAATAACTCGGCATGTTCTTTACTCTCGGCAATCTGATCAACAAAACGTTTCCTTTCTATGGCGACGGCAATTTGGCCCGCTATGGTTTCCAGCAGTTCAAAATCCTTTTTTGTATAGATTGTTTCGGAAATATAACTTTGCAAGCAAATAGCGCCGATAACCTCTTCTTTTATTTTAAGGGGAAGGCCCATCCACACTTTCGAGATGGTGCCGATGGCTTTTGCATCGTGTCGCTTTAAGAAATCCTTTACGCCATCGGAATTTAAGAAAAGCGGTTTTCCTGTTTTGATAACCTCTGCAGTAAGCGAACCTTTTGCGTGAATACTTATTTGTTCAAATTTATCATGCTCATCAATATAGAATGGTAATTTAATCAGCTCATTTTCTTTATCGTAAAGGGCAATGAAGAGATTCGTTGTATCAATGATTTCATCCAGTGACTGATAAATCATGCGAAACAATTCACCCAAATTCTCAGACTGATATATTGACTTCGATATGTTATAAAGCACGGTGGAAACACTTTCAATGCGCTTTTGCTCAGTCAAATCATTATAAATCGCCACTATTTCACCGGAGGGCAGTTTGTACACAAAGTTGTCCCGCCAACCCTGGATACGTGTATCTTTGTACATGCTGACCGGAAAATGCTCCGGCTTACCGGTTTGCCATACTCTTTTAAAAACATCCATAATTCCGAAATCGTATATACCGGGAAAGACGTCGCCAACTTTTTTTCCGATGACCTCGGATTTTTTAATATTTTCAATTTTTTCTGCCGCCCGGTTAAAGTCGAGAAATTTAAAGTTTTCACCGTTTTCAATGGCTTCATATACCGCAACACCGCTGGGCATATTACTGAATAATTCCAGATAACGATTGTTACTTTCAATACTCATTGTTATATTTTCAACCTCCGTTTTGGGGACATCCTGCTATTGATGGGCAAAAATGTAGTTCTTCGGCAACACCTTCAACCGTCTTCCTCAATTGCTTGCCAGTTGATTCGTTAAAATTTTTAAAAAACTTTATGAAGCGATCGGCGCTTCGGTAGGTATATGGTCGGACTAAAATTGGCAGAACGTTAATAAAAAATAAAATCTTATTGACAACAATACTTTTAAAGTCTAAAATGTGTACGTACACGTTTACTTAAACAATACATATACGCAAAGGTATATATTTTGAAAAACAACATATTTACAGTTGATGAAATTTTAGCAAAACTACAGATTAGTGCTGAAAATTTTCAAAAATGGGAAAAACAAAAGCTAATCGGTTCAATCGGTTTGACTGACGAAGGTACCCCTATTTATTCAGACGAAACGATTGTAAATATAGAGCAGATAAAAAAATTATCAGAGTTGGGTTATGGTGATGATGAAATTCAAAAGATCATTAAAAAAGTCGGATTACCCAAACAAAAGCCAAAGGACACTGACGTTCGTGGCAGGAAAAAGTTTTTAACCGTGGGCAATCTTGCCGAACAGGCCGGTATTAGTCCCAGAACAATTAAACACTGGGAAGACAAGGGTATTATAGAAGCCGATATGCGCAGTGAAGGCGGCTTTCGACTCTATGATGAAATTTATGTGTATCTGTGCAAATTAATTCGCGATCTGCAGTTATTCGGCTATTCCCTTGAAGAGATAAAAACCATATCCGATTATTTTCGCGATTTTTTATATGTTCAGGATAATCCCGATAAGCATACGGTTGCAGTGACTGCTGCTAAACTGGATGATATGTTACGAGCAATTGATGCGCTGTTCGAGAAGATGAATTTATTTAAAGACGGTATTCAGCGGTGGGAAGATCTTTTGAAAAAGAAGCGCAAAGAAATTGTGGCGCTCAGAAATCAAAATAAAAAACGAACACCCCGGCAAAAGGAGGATAAGGGTGCCTAAGATCGTTTTTATTGAACCAAGGCCGGGTATGCCAAATGTTATTTCACAATTCGGATTGCCCGGCCCGGGGACTTTGACTCTGGGCACCATGATGAAGCGGCAGGACTGGCAGGTGAAAATTGTTGTTGAAGCGAAGCAAAATATTGAATTCGAATTATATAAAAATTTTGATCTTGCGGCGTTTTCAGCCGTTACCAAAAACACACCAGGGGCCTATTATATTGCCGATCGCTTTCGTGAAATGCAGGTTCCGGTGATCATGGTCGGACCAGATGTGACTTATTTTGCGGAAGAAGCGCTCCGGCATGCGGATTTTGTTATCAGGGGTGAGGGCGAGATCCCGCTGCAGGCCTTTATAAATGCCTGGGAAGGTGACAGAGACTTTTCAAAAGTCCCCGCTCTTTCCCGCAGAATTATTGGCAATCGATTAATAACCTGTCAAAACCACAATCAATTTTCGAACAAGGATTTTCAGATTGTTCAAAACCCTATGTCAGGTTCCATAGATAATCTGGATGTTTTGCCCTTTCCGGATTTCTCATTAATCGATATCGATCCCATGGCTCCCGCTAACAAACAACTGATCCCTGTGCAGATTTCCAGGAAGTATCCTTCGGACGATTCAATTAAATCGGCGTCCGGCATATTTGAAAATCGCTGCCGCTACCGGTCTGTGGAGAACATCATTGAAGAACTATGGCTGTACAACCATCGCAAAAATTTAATATTTTTTTGTGATGATAACTTTACCGTAAACAGAAATAAGGCAAGATTACTGTTAAGGGCAATGATCAGAGAAAAGTTTAAGTTTAAGTGGGCTGCGCAGGTACAAATAGATGTCGCTTATGATAAAGTGTTGGTTCGCTTAATGAAGCGGGCCGGTTGTCACGCCGTATTTATCGGACAGGACCAATTATTACCCGCCAGCCTTAAACCAACCCCAAAGCATCAGTCAGTAAATGATATTGTTGAAGCAATCAATATGCTGCGTAATTATGGAATTCATGTGCAATATGTTGATTTCCGGCCCGGAAAATGGTCCGCGTTTGGTTTGCAGCATGACCGGATTCTCAGCCATGGGAAAATTTATTTATTATTGGGAATAATGAAGCAATTCCTGCCAGATAGCTGGCTGAAAGGCGGTATTATACGCAATGGGCAAAGGATGAATAATAAATGGCTAAGCAAAGACCGGGATCTTGCCGGTGTGGTTGAACAGGGTAATCCCCCTGGTGAAATAAGGGTAGGCGTCAATTGTAACCAATCGGACTGTTTTGATGAAAAAGCACAGGCCGGTCAATAGAGAACGTCCATAAAAATATTAATTATATATCTGCAAAATAAAACGTACTTGGTTTTTGTTTAACCGATTAATATGACAAAATGATATAAGCAAACTTAAATATTGTTAATAACGTTTATATTATATGTAAACATAATTGATAAAGATTGGGTTTTTTATTATATTATTCCTGTAATATTAGCATTATTTTTGTGGTATTATATTTGCATGTATATTATCTGTAACACAATGGGAGGAGATAAAATAATGAATCTTACAAAATTATCTATTAAGGCATTTTTAATATCACTAATAAGTGTGTTCTTATTTTCAGCCTGTTACACACAGCTCGACCTGGTCAGCAAGGAACGCGTATATGTAACAGATGATGAGGAATATTATTATTACGAGGAAGACACTTTAGTCGCCGAGCCGGCCGAAGAAGTTTATGTGGAGGAATATCATATTTATGATACACCATCCGTACATCGATACCACACCTTTCATTATGATCCATGGTGGTATTGGGATGACTACTATTTCATGAGCAGCTATTATTATCCCGGCTGGTACAGACCTTATTCCTACTGGGGATGGCATCACTATCCTTTTATAAGCATATATGATCCCTATTATCATGACGACTACTACGGCCACGGCTGGGTGTATGACTCGAAGCAATATGCGCCGAAACCTTTTTCACGAACGGGCACCCACTTACGCGGACGGGGAAGTTCAAGACTATCACAGAATGACGGCGTTGGTGTAAATCCAAGAATAGGATCATCAACGAACTATCCGACAAGGGCTGTTTCGGGTAATGAAAGCGGTCGCTCGGCAAGTACGGACAGCCGGTCCGGGCGTCTCATTAAAAGACTGAATGATGATGAATTCACGACCAAAGCAAATACTGTGCGCAGCAGGGGCCGTAGCACTACCACAAGAAATGTGACAAAGGAAAATAACGACAAGCAGGTTAATAATACATCGCGCACCCGTAAAACATACTATCGGGTAACACCGTACTCGACCAAGAAAAGCAAATCGAGCAGAACTGTAGTACGGCCGAGAAATGATAATACGACCAAATCAAGTTCCAGTGGAAACCGGTCAACCGTGAATAAAAGCTCGAACAACAAGAGTTCTTCATCTCCTTCGGTTAAAAAGAGTTCATCACGAAGTACAAGCAGAAGCGCGGTTAAACGCTCGTCGAGCTCATCTTCAAGCAGCAGAAGCAGTTATTCGCCGCGGTCCAGCTCTTCCTCGCGCAGCAGCGGTTCGCGTTCATCAGGCAGAAGCAGCTCTTCACGCAGTAGCTCCTCATCCGGCAGCAGCTCAAAAAGACGCTAAAATGAAATAAGGATCCAGTTATGAAAAAGATTTTGTTAATTCTGTTTACAGTAATACTTGTAACAACACTTTACGGACAAACCGTTGAAGGTCTGGCCGGTGATGCGCTTGATTATACGGAAAATGAAAACGGCTTTGGCGCCAGGGCAACGGCAATGGGCAATGCTTTTGTTGGTGTTGCAGATGATTACTCAGCCATATATTACAATCCGGCCGGTCTGGCCCAGATTCGCCTGGGCCAGTTTTCCGGTGCAATTTCACATTATGGGTACAGCAACGATGCCAGTTATCTTGGTGAACTGACCAGCAGCGATATCAGTAAAACCAAGCTGCAAAATTTCGGCGTGGTATTTCCTTTGCCAACGAAACGGGGCAGTTTTGTTTTGGCGCTGGGTTATCAAAAAGTTAGGGATTTTGATAATGTGGTAGAATTTACAGGCTATAATACCATTAAGTTCGAAGAGGATCCATTTGCCTTTGACACGGAGATTCAGCAGGAACAAATGGTAACCAACGAAGGCTCTTTAAGCATGTGGTCTTTAGGCGGGGCCATCGATTTATCCAAAAATTTTTCTTTTGGACTGGCCTTCAATGTTTACGGCGGCAGTAATACTTTTAACGCCGATTATTATCAGGAGGATATTAATCAGAGAAACGATTATATTCTTGATGATACGCTTCTGGTCGATCAGATTTATTTCGAATCAGAAGACCGGCTGGAAAATGATTTTTCCGGATACGAATTTAAAGCGGGCGGATTATTCAGACTGACGGATAACCTGCGTCTGGGCGGGTCGGTTACCTTCCCCATGACACTCTCCGTGCAGGAAGACTGGTCCTTTTACGAGGGTCTGGCATTTGACGAAGAAAATCTGAATACGGGCGTTCGGGAACAGTATATTGATATCGTGGAAGATGAAGGTACCTTTGATTACAAGATTAAAGTGCCATTTAAATTTGAAGCAGGGGCCTCATACGGCACCCGGTTTTTTCTGGTGAGCGCTTCCGCAAAATTTACGGATTGGTCGCAATTAAAATATGGAAAAGCAAAAGGGGTTTCCGATAGTGAATTTATCTACTACCTGGATGCCAATAAAGTTATCAAACGGGAACTCGAAGCGGTTACTTCCTGGGCTGTCGGCGGCGAGGCCTATTTATTCGGCTCTAAGTTAGCACTCAGGGGCGGAATGCGCTACTTACCGGCGCCGATTAAAAATCTGGGCACTGAATACGACAGAAAATACTACACTGCCGGTGCCGGCATTAAGGTGGACGACAAGACAACGATCAATGCTTCCTATATTATGGGACAGTGGAAAACTTCATCAAGTTACTTGTATACCTGGAGCGCCGATCAGGATATTGTGACCACCAAACTGATCGTTGGTTTAAATCTGAAATTTTAATTAAATTATTTGGTTCTGCAGGGAGCGGAACCGCACAGTCTCTCCCCCCAAGAAAAAAAGGCTTTGTGTCAGGATGACACAAGGCCTTTTTACATTTAAATAAACGTGTCGGCTTAATTACTATTTCACGGACGCCTTCAGGTATTCGCGGCGCATCTGGGCAATAGATCTTATTGAAATTTCCTTCGGACAAACTGCCTCGCACTCACCGTGATTGGAACAGGCGCCAAACATTTCCTTATCCATCGTAGCGACCATATTTTCGACGCGGCGTTTTGCTTCCGGTTGTCCCTGCGGCAATAATGCGAACTGCGATACTTTGGCGCCTACGAAAAGCGCCGCGGAAGCATTGGGACAGGCCGCTACGCAGGCGCCACAGCCGATACAGGCGGCGTAATCCATCGCAACGTCGGCCTTTTCTTTAGGCACCAGAATGTTGTTGGCTTCCGGGGCGCTGCCGGTACGCACGGTGATAAAGCCGCCGGCGGCCATTATACGTTCAAAGGCGCCGCGGTCAACTACCAAATCTTTCAGAACCGGAAAGGCAAGCGCCCGCCACGGTTCGACAATGATGGTGTCGCCGTCTTTAAAAAGGCGCATACGGATATCACAGGTTGTGGTGCCGCTTTTCGGGCCATGCGCCGTTCCGTTGATCACCATCCCGCAGGTACCGCATATCCCCTCACGGCAGTCATTATCAAATTCAATCGGTGTTTCATCCTTCATGATCAGGTCTTCATTAAGTACGTCGAGCATTTCAAGAAAAGACATATCCGGGTTTACATCATCAACCTTGTATTCGACGAATTTACCCTTACTGCTTTTATCATCCTGACGCCACACCTTTAACTTTATACTTAAATTTTTCTTTTCCATTTTGCGCCTCCTTACTTATAGCTGCGTTGGGTTAGTTCAACGTTTTCAAAAACAAGCGGTTCTTTGTGCATTTCCCACTTGCCTCCATCTTTAAACTCCCAGGCAGCCACATAAGCAAATTCATCATCTTTACGCAAAGCTTCACCCTCAGGGGTTTGGCTTTCCTCACGGAAATGTCCGCCGCAGGATTCCCGGCGATGCAGGGCATCGCGGGCCATTAATTCACCCAGCTCCAGGTAATCGGCAACCCTGCCGGCAAACTCAAGATTCTTGTTCAGGCTTTCTGCTTTGCCCGCAACTTTGACATTTTGCCAGTATTCCTCACGAAGTTTGGGAATCGCCTTCAGTGCTTCATTGAGCCCCTGCTCACCGCGTGACATACCCACTTTATTCCAGAGAATTTCGCCCAGTTCCTTGTGAAATTCACGAACGGTCTTATTTCCGTTTACTGCAAGCAACTTATCGAATTTTTCTTTAACAGATGCCTCTGCTTCCCTGAAGGCCTCATGATCGGTGTCGGCCTTCTGAATATCCGCACCGGCCAGATAATCCCCGATGGTGTAAGGCAGCACAAAATATCCGTCGGATAAGCCCTGCATCAATGCACTGGCCCCGAGACGGTTGGCGCCGTGATCGGAAAAATTGGCTTCGCCGATAACATGCAGACCGGGCAGATTGCTCATCAGATTATAATCGACCCACAAGCCGCCCATCGTATAGTGCACGGTCGGGAAAATGCGCATCGGTACTTCGTAGGCATTTTCATCGGTAATTTCTTCATACATTTCGAAAAGATTTCCGTAACGCTCCTCAATGGTTTTTTTACCGAAATCGCGAATCGCATCCCTGAAGTCCAGATAAACAGCCAGCCCTGTATCACCGACGCCGCGTCCTTCGTCGCAAACCATTTTGGCGTTTCGCGAAGCAACATCGCGTGGCACCATATTGCCGAAAGTGGGATATTTTCGTTCAAGATAATAATCGCGTTCTTCTTCAGGGATGTCGTTGGGGTGACGTTTATCGTCTTTTTTCTTCGGCACCCAAACCCTGCCGTCGTTACGCAGACTCTCGCTCATCAGCGTCAGTTTGGACTGGTAATCGCCGGAACGGGGAATACAGGTGGGATGAATCTGAACGAAACAGGGATTGCCGAAAAGGGCACCTTTTTTATGGGCCCGCCAGATTGCCGTGGCATTTGAATTCATCGCCAGCGTCGAAAGGTAATAGGCTGTTCCGTAGCCGCCGGTGCCCAGAACAACGGCATCGGCGATATGCCGTTCATATTCGCCCGTTATCAGGTTGCGGGTAATAATACCGCGTGCTTTGCCGTCGATGACAACCAGCTCAACCATTTCCTCGCGCGAATACATTTCTACTGTACCGGCGCCGACCTGGGCCATTAACGCGCTGTAGGCGCCGAGCAGCAATTGCTGACCGGTCTGACCGCGGGCGTAAAAAGTTCTGGAAACCAGAGCGCCGCCAAAGGAGCGCTGGGCAAACAAGCCGCCGTATTCGCGGGCAAAAGGCACACCCTGCGCCACACACTGATCGATAATGTTATTACTTACCTGAGCCAACCGGTAAACATTGGCTTCCCGCGCCCGGTAATCGCCGCCTTTAACCGTATCATAAAAGAGACGCCAGATACTGTCGCCGTCGTTCATGTAGTTTTTTGCAGCGTTGATACCGCCCTGGGCAGCGATGCTGTGTGCGCGTCGCGGTGAATCCTGAATGCAGAAGTTCTTTACTTTGTAACCCAGTTCACCGAGGGATGCGGCAGCCGAAGCGCCGGCAAGACCGGTACCAACAACGATGACCGTAAATTTTCTTTTATTTTTAGGATTAACAACCTTCATTTCGAATTTGTGCCTGTCCCATTTTTCCGAAATGGGTCCGGCTGGAATTTTTGAATCTAATTTCATACTGTCACTCCTGTGTTCACGAGGTAAAAAATCCACACGGGAATAAAAATAAAACCGAGGGCCATGATAATTGCAAAAATAGTACCCAGTCCGTATACAAACGGCGTAAAGCGGACACCGTTGAGTCCCAGGGACTGGAATGCGCTCCAGAAACCATGGCTGAGATGAAAGCCCAACAAAGCCATTACCGCAACATAGAGCACGACATTTACTGTATTTCCAAAAAATTCATGAACCAGACGATACAAATCGCGAATCTGATGATCGTAGCCGGCCGGCGTGTACCAGTAAACGGTTCCGAATTTAAAATGCAGCAAATGCCAGATCAGGAAAGCAATCAGAATCAGCCCGGTATAAATCATGGTTGTTGAAGCGATGGATTTCCGGCTTGTGTGGCGGGCATTAGTGACTTTGGCATAGCGCCCGGTCAGGCCGCCTTTAGCTTTCCAGTTGTTCCAGGTTATAAAGATGGCATAGAAAAAATGAATCAGGAAAAAAGCTGCCAATACCGCCTCGGCAATATATATGATATTACCGGTTTCCTGAGTAAGGAAATGCGCGTAAAAATTAAACGGATCCTTATCCGGGTTAAGAAGAGTCAGGTTACCCAACAGGTGGATTACAATGAAACCGCAGAGCAGCAGTCCTGTCGTACCCATAAAAATCTTCTTACCAAGGGAGGAAAAAAGGGACATTGAAAATCGCATAGCATTAGCTCCGTTGGTTAGTGATTAAAAATGGACAATTATATGAAAATTTAGGTGTTACTATCATTGAGATGAATAGCCGCAGTTTTGTTAAAATGGTCACAAAGGAATATAACGCTTTTATAAAACCACGGCAACCGTTTTTTTACAACTTTTGTAATATCTCAGTGACGGGGTAAGAAAAATTTAATTTTTTGATTTAGGAAATAGCGTTTGGCAAATATCTAATTCAGGGTTTACTGTTAATTGGGCAGGGCATTCTTTAAAAGCTGTCTCCGGATCATTGTTATTGCGCAATTTTAAGGATTTTAAAACAGACATTAAAATTTCTCTGCTTAATGCGCCGGCAATGGAATGGGAACCGAAGTTTATCTTTCGGGCAAAAACCAAACCGCCTGGTTATCTTTCGCCAAAATCATTATCGGCAGGGATGTTTCTGTCATCGGTCCGGTGATAAAGACGGTCGTGGTTTACTCTGAATATATTCCGAATGTATTGTATACCGGGATGATTTGCTTCGCTATCAGCAATAGGCATGATATTAAGTTCATTGCTTCTGCCAAAAGAGGAACGCTTTGGGTTATGAATTTATTAATCTCCTCATTGTCGGGATATTCTATTTCCAAATCCTGAATCGTTCTTAAAAAATGCGCATAGCCGTATTGCATTTTACAGGGCGCTTTTATGTTACTGTAACGGTCGTTACGGGTGCGCCCCTTTGTCTGTCCGATCATTTTCCAGAAAATATTAATCCCGCTAAACCTTTTTGTGTATTTTACGGTCATATAAAATAAAACAGCAATTAACCGGATTATTCAGCATAATCCGTACAAGTTTCCGGAGACTGCAATTGCCGGCTGAACTGGAAAATGAAAAGGCCATCGTTAAGCAATGCCAGAAAGGTGATATGCATGCATTCAAAGTTATCTATGCATATTACGGCAAGTCGCTGTACCGCGTTGCCCTGCGTATGCTGTCCGTCCGCGAAGATGCGGAGGATGCGGTGCAGTTAACCTTTATGAAATTGTATAAAAGCATCGGGCAGTCCTCACCGGTGACGGTGAATCAGTGTCAAAAAAATGTATCCATAGAATCTTCGTACAAAGAAATCCGTATAAATGGCGTCGCCGGTAAACTGGACATCGAAGGCGATTCCTCACCGGTTTCATTCGCAGACATTGGCAAGGACGTACGCGTGCGCAGCTCCTACCGTGAAATCAAAGGCGAACGGATCGGCGGCAATCTCATTATTTCCGGCAGCTCCTGTCCCGTATATATCGACAGCGTCGGCGGTAATCTGGGAATCACCAATTCCTATAAATACGTTGTTATAAAAAGAACCGCCGGTTCTATTCTGGTTGACGGTGAAAGCAGTCCCGTTGAAATTTCGGATGTTTTAAGGCTTCCGAGGGATGGTTACATAAAGATCTTTACCACGTATAAACCGGTAAAGGTCTACCTGCCGGAAGAATCCAATATTCTGGTATCCCTAGATTCCAGGTATGGCGAGGTGCATTCCGATTTCCAAGTTTACCTGAATGAAAATAAACGCAACATTGAATCCGTCGGAAAGGAAGGCAGCACATTCGTGCAAATTGAAACCAGCGGCGATATTACATTGCGCAGGAAATGATGCATCCTTAATAACTTCTAAATTTCAAAAATCTTCTGCATAAAGCGATGCATACTGACCTTTCCTGCTTGCATCGCCTTTTCTATTTGGTAATAGCTTTAATCCAACCGGTTCAGAATTTATTTGATAAATTCCCTTTAAAAATATATTTTCTCCGCATTTGAAAAAATAACGGATTATGTCCTTTACTCAGTTTTGTCATTGCCCCAAGGGAGTGGCTATGCCACGAGGAGTGAAGAATGCGTCAAGCTGAAAGCGGAATGGCAATCTCATAATCTACAATAAATTAAATCATATTTTACTGAGTTAAAGACACAATCATTTAAATAATTATTATCCGGTATGTTTATCACCAAATGAGTCTAAATCAGAAAGCAGGGAAAAATTGAAACGGTTAAAGAAGTTACTATCCAATCTCGGCATCCAGATTCTCATCGCAATGATATTGGGTATTGTGGCCGGGGCCATCTGGAAACAGGAAGCAGCGATGTTTGCCCCGCTGGGTGAATTTTTCATGCAGCTTATCAAGATGCTGGTCATTCCACTGGTGGCGGTTTCGGTCATTTCCGGCGCCGCATCGCTTGGCGGCACCAAATATGCCGGAAAGATCGGCATATCAACCTTTATTTATTATCTGAGTACGACTTCGGTAGCTGTTACCCTGGGCCTGATGTTCGGTGAAATATTTCAACCGGGCATCGGACTCGATATCAGTACCGTGGAGCACTTATTTTCAGCAGAACAGGCTGGCGAAGGCAGTACGCCCGGATTCTGGGAGATTATTTTCGGTATTATTCCCGAGAACCCATTCAGCGCCTTTATCGAGGGCAATATTCTGCAGGTGCTTTTTTTCTGCCTGTTCCTCGGCCTGGGCATTTCAACCCTGGAAAAAGACAAAAAAGATTTTTTACTGAAAAATTTCAACTATCTGACCGAGGCGCTGATCTGGATGATTCGCATCGTCATGTACACGGCGCCCGTCGGTGTATTCGGTTTGATGGCCAGTGCAATCGGTAATTTCGGTTATGAAATTCTGGGACTGGTTTTAAAACTTTTGATCATTTATGTCGCGGTTATCCTGCTGCATGGATTCGGATTCTATCCGCTGATTTTGAAACTGCTGTCCAAAATGTCTGTCAAAAAATTTCTTTCCAAAATTTATAAGGCACAGCTGGTCGCGCTATCAACCTCTTCCTCTATGGCGACATTGCCTGTAAACTTTGAGGTTTGCGAAGAAGAATTAGGAGTATCGAAAGAAACATCCTCTTTTGTATTGCCGCTCGGGGCAACCATCAATATGGACGGGAACGCCATCTATTATGCCCTGGCCGCGGTATTCTTCGCTCAGATGTTTGGCATCGATCTGGGCGTGATGCAGTATGTGGCGATTCTGTTCACGGCCACGGTAGGTTCGATCGGCCAGGCCGGCGTGCCGGGTCCCAGCCTGCTTGTGGTGGCCGTTCTGGTGGCGGCGGATATTCCCATTGTCGGGTTACCCCTGCTTTACGCCGTTGACCGGATTTTTGACATGATCCGCACAGCGTTGAACATTACCGGCGACGCCACCTGTGCCATTATTGTCGACCAGCTCAAAGAACAGAAAGTAAACACGGTATCCGGTTAAATTGCAGAGACGGCTGAAGCCTGGTAACGTACATTTTAAAAATTTGTTTTTACAAGTCAAACTTTTTAAATTTGATAAATTTAGGGCAAATTTTTGTGTATAGATTTATTGGTATATTCCTGCTTGCCGTAGCAGGTATATTCATTAATTTTGGTTTTCTTGGATCCGTTGGCAAAGTAATTGTTGATTTCATTATTATTGCCAACATTTCATACCTGTTGTATGATTTGTGGAAAATGCATAACGCAAAAAAACAGGACACGGGAATTGAAATCAACCAGGAGGCCGAAACGCCGGAAAATCCGGAAACCGTTCGCACTTCTCTGTCGATCTTTGACATAAAGCCCTCGGCGCTCATTTTGCTTCTGAAGCGGGAAAAGCATTATTCGGATTTTCTGCTCAACCAGTTTATTATTATCCGGAACTTTATTTTACCGAAAAACGGATATATTTTTTACCGGAACAAAGCAGGACGGCTGAAGTTAATCTACCAGCGCCTGGAGGCACAGGTTGAATGGCAGAAAAACGCGGAACCGAAAGCGCTACTGACCCTGATCGATGATAAAAATGATTTGTTCGTTGAAAACAATATTGAATCGGCGCATAATCTTTTCCCGTTTTACGATCAGCAGAACTATTTGCCGCGGGCGTTGTTATCGCTGATTACGAAATTTGAGAGCGGTGAAAAATTGTACTGGATTTTTGACGCTGATGTTGCCAATCATTTTAATACAGAAGATCTGACGGTGCTGGAAACGATTAATGTGAATACACAAACTGTCCTCGAAAGCGCGCTGCGGGACAGCGGTCTGGAACAAATGATAAAAAATGTGAACGACCGGTTCCAGCTTTCACTCAAACTTAATGAGCAGAACAATTTCAAAGCCTGCATCGATGTATTTACGGAATATATCAGCAGTAACTTTGAAGCGTCAAAATTAACAATTGCAACCAGAAGCAGTGAAAACCTCGAATTTGCGGTGATCCGGAAAGCCGTTGGCATCGATGATTCTTTTAAGGACGGTTATGAGTTCCCGCTGAAGGAAGGGCTCAACGGCTGGGTGATTTTAAAAAACAAACCTTACCTGCTTGATGATATCGATAAGGGTGAGTTTTTTATTCCACGCTTTACGCGACAGGAAAAAACGAATCATCAACTGCACTCGTTTTTATCGGTGCCCCTGCAGCTCAATGGAGTGGCCGTGGGTATGGTAACACTGGAGGATAAACGGATTAATCAATATACGATTGAAGATAAGGAACGACTGATAGAATATGGTAAAATATTCGATACTGCCTTAGGCAGAATGATCAAAAAGAACAAAAATTAAAAATATATTGGAGGAAAATCATGGCAAAGAAACAGGATTTTGCAAGCAAAACAATGAAGGTAGCCAAGCATGGCAAATCATGCCCCGTATGCGGCGAAATTTACAGTCACGCAAAAGTGGTAAACCTGGTATCGTCATCGGATAAGAATTCCCATAGTTTTGAAGAGAAACTCGTGGCTATCTGCAAATGCAATGAAAAGGAAGTCTACGCATAAAGAGTCAATCATTTCGATTGACTCTTTTCTATATATTGAAAACTGACCTCCATCCGTCCATTTTCAATATTCAATAAAGCGACCGATCCGTTTTTAACTTCCCTCGGATGAGAAGCACTGCCGGGATTGATAAAATGTATCTGGTTAAACACGCCGTGCTCCGGACGATGTGTATGACCATAAATAATAATATCCACTTTCTTATTCATTTTATATAAAAAAAAAGCAAAGGCCTTCTCCGTGCTGATCATATGGGTCAGGCAAAATTTCTTTCCGCCCAGTGTGAAAAAATCAATATTCTCGAAGCGTGTCACGACAGGAAAACGATCGGTATTCCCATACACCGCATAAACCGGCGCAATCGCTTTTAGGTCATCAATAATTGAAATATCACCGATATCGCCGGCGTGAATGATGTAATCCACATCTTTAAAGAGCTCAAACACTTCACCCGGCAGTTTATTATGTGTATCTGAAATAATGCCGATCAGCATTTAATTTCCCATCCCTATGGTTTTTCGAGTACATGACCCATTTTCCTGTCGGCCGACTTCAGCAAAAATGCAAAAATTAGTCCGAACACACCCAGACTGGCAAACATCAGCATGCTTGCCGCATAGGTATGTGTCGTATCACGCAGTAAACCGTTCAAATACGGAAACAGCGCCAGGCCGATATTCTGAATAAAGGTGATTAAACCGAATGCCTTGCCAACTTGTTCCTTTTTTACAATCAACGGCACTGAGGGCCACATTGCCGCCGGCACCAGCACAAATGCCGCGCCCAGTACAATCATCGGTACAACCGGGTACATATCTGTAAAACCCATCAGCAAATAACTGGGTATCATGATAATCGATCCGACAATCATCAGGCTGGCCCGCTTACCCACCTTATCCACAAGATGACCGGCAAAGGGCGCCAGCACCATTGAGGCGAAAATGATAATTGATGAAATGCCGCCGGCTGTGCTGAACATGTGCAGGAAGGTATTGAAGGCCTGATAAAAAAATCCGCCCCCGCTCGGTGCAACCCGGGCAATGCTCCACTTATCTACAAAAAAATCCGTTGAAAGTGCTGTGAAAGGAAAGATAGCGGAGTAAAACAGCACGCACAGCATCGCAATATGCCAGAAGGCCGGTTTAAACTTCTTAATATCACTGAAGACGATTTTTTCATCCGTACTTTCTTCCTGCAGGTTGATCACTTTTTCTCCGTGACGATCCATGATGATATAAACAATATTCGCCAAAAGGGATAGCAGGCAAAATAGCATCGCCGCGAAAAGCGCAGCCTGATAACCGCCAAAGTGACTGGAAATCAGTTCGCCGGTATTAAAACTGAACAGGGTGCCTAATCGGCTTACGGTCAGTGCTATGCCGAAGGAAAGCGCCAGCTCTTTGCCCTTGAACCATCTTGCCAGAATCGCGCTCTGGGCAACCACCAGCGGTTCCGATCCGGCGCCGAAAATGAAGCGGCCAATAAGCAGCGGACCCGTACTATCTGCCGCGGCTACCAATGCCGCGCCGATAAAAACCAGCACGGAAAAGATCATGCTCGCCTTGCGCGTCCCAAGAAAGTCTATGAGAAATCCGCCGACCAGTACCGAAATAATGGCCGCGATGCTGTAAACCGTATAAAAGGAACCGACCGTGCCGCGGGCCGCGCCAAGTTCTTCGATAAGGGTCGGAGCGATTGCGCCGATAATATCATAGGCAAAATAACTGCCGAAGGTTAACATGGAAACAAAAAACAGAATGGTAAAACGATAGGGTTTCTTGTCCGGACTGAAAAATGATGCTGTACTGTCTGCCATTGCTATTCCTTTCCGAGCATTAGTTTTTGATTCCAGGCATTTTAAGCATGACGGGCTTATTAATCAAGCAGTAGATGTTTCGATTTGAAGTCTTATCCGCCCGTGCGGGATCAGATTTCGCAACGAAAAGCCGGATGGGCAAAAACACAGGATTAATTTGCTTTTGAAACGGATCGTCCGTGTTTTTGACCCACAGATATGCCGGGACTGCCACGAACTGGTGCCTTGGTGCAAATGGAGCGGTAACTTTTCATAAAAAATCTTCTTTATCTTAATCAAGGCCTATTTAGAAAAAATATTTATCGGATAGTAAAACGGATATATTATAAACATTTACTAATGAATCCATTTAAGCATTTGAAAATTTTGTTCTATGTCGTTGTGTGCGGGTATTATACATCATGCGCAGCAGTATAAAACAGCGGCGATATGTTCAGGGATTTATTCCGCCTGCGCGGA
>CAYXRA010000028.1:0-36544 GCA_964467525.1 uncultured Calditrichaceae bacterium | reverse complement strand
CATTCGGAAGTCGCTCCCGGGTTTACCCACACAAAACGACATAGACCCCTAATATTATTTTTTTCGCGAAATAAAATCTTAAGGCATCTATGGTGAATAAACATCCTCGTAAGGTCCAACTGAGGTAGGCGGTCGCGCAGGGAAATAGTAACATGGGCGCCTTTTGCTGGCGAGCCGGCATTGAATCCTTGACTAATTATCAGCTTATGAATTTTACATACAACAGGAAACATTCACTTAATGACCACGCCCCACTCTGCAACAGTAAAACCATCTCTTGAATATTCAGGGATATCCGGCTTACGAAGTATATCAGATTTTTCGCACTTATCTGAAATTATATAAAAAAGCCGTATTATATTTTCCGGTTCAACAGAAAACCGTAATTCTACAATTTCTGAAATTTTTTCTTTGAATTGAGGATAGATATAATAATCGTTGTTTTCATTAAACAGTGGAATCCAATGATCAATTATACGATAAGGGCGAATAAATAGCAAATTTAATATACGACTTCATCGTATAACTTTTAATGGTTTTAGCAATCCATAACTCATCGTCCCGCCCGGCCTGAACAAATCTTGCAGAGAAATGATACTTTCGCTGACTTTATCGGGTATGCCGGGGTTAAATCCATAAATGGTCGGATGACATACCCGGCACAGATGTAATTGTATTAACAATATTCAGGCAACAATCCCACGTTCGTTGCCATACTTCAGATATTCATTCGTTTCCATAATTTTCTTTATTGTATCAATCACCTGCCAAATCTCACAAAACGAATTATAGAGCGCAACCGGTGCCAGGCGGATAATATCGGGAAACCTGAAATCCGAAACAACACCTTCTGCTTTTAAGGCTTCATTAATCCCGGCAGCCAGTTCATCTGTTGTCCAGCCGGTTTTAGCAATGATGAGCGGATCTTCGATTTGATAACCTGCTTCCCGAAGCTTTTTTACCAGCAGCACCGGATAGCGCTGCGACGCGTCCACACTTTCGCCGATGGTGTAAGAGTCCCCCAGGGCGAGATAAGTTAATTGTGTTGCATCTTTTTCCGGCATATCTTTCTGATCACATCCTAATAGCAATAAAAACATGACAAAAATAATTTTGATAAGCGAATTCCATCGCATTTGGCCCATCCGAATGCTCTCATAAAAAAATAAACAGATTAGTGAAACGACCTTACCCCGGAAATGTAATTAATTAATGAGAAAATTCCTAACCTATCCTTTTAAATTTACTTTTCAAAAAAAGAGAAAAATTTTTCTCTTGTTTTCGCATTTGCCTTTGCTTATTTTTATGGGCGTTGGTATCATTTTCAGTAAGGAGTAATCCCCCGCTCACCTTGTTACAACTCACGACAGTCACAAATAAACAGGAGATGTATCATGGTGAAGAATCCCCTCGAATCGTATATCCCCGATCATATTTTCGAATTTCTCATCAAAAACGGTTTACTGAAAGAAAAAGGCGTACGCGATTTCAAAATCCGCAAGCGTTTCTATGCACTGAAAAAATCCAGTAAAACCCATGAGGCGATTGAGATTTTGCAGGATGAATATCCTTATTTGCAGTATGAAACCATCCGCAAAATAATTTACAATAAACCCAGAATCAATTCGCCCGAACATTTTTATCTTTTTTAAACATCCGGATCTTTCGGCGCGCCATATCGTTGACGCCGTCGTCTGTCCCGGCGTAAATATGATTTGCCTAAATTTTTCGGCGATGTTATTTTAGTTTTTGCGAGAATAAAAAGAATTTTACAGAGATAAAACGGATCGTTATGGCGCAGTATATTTTAGGCATTTCCGCATATTACCACGACTCGGCAGCCGTATTACTGAAGGATGGTCACATTCTGGCTGCAGCACAGGAAGAGCGCTTCAGCCGCAAAAAGCACGATCACCGTTTTCCTGAAAATGCCGTTCGCTATTGTCTGCAGCAGGCACGGATAACCGCGAATGAGCTGGACGCAGTCGCCTTTTATGACAAACCCTTTATCAAATTTAACCGCATCCTGGAAACCTATCTGATGTACGCCCCGGCCGGCATCCGCTCATTCGTCAAAGCGATTCCCCTGTGGCTGAAACAAAAATTGTGGATACCCGATCTGATTGAAAAGGAACTGGGGTATAAGGGACGTGTGATTTTTCCCGAGCATCACGAATCACACGCCGCTTCGGCCTTTTTTCCTTCACCGTTCACCCGTGCCGCTTTTTTAACGATGGACGGCGTCGGTGAGTGGGCCACCTCTTCATTCGGCACAGGTGAAGGCAACCGCGTGCGTATCATGTCCGAACTGCACTTTCCCCATTCCCTCGGTCTGCTCTACTCTGCTTTTACCTATTTCACCGGATTCAGAGTCAATTCCGGCGAGTACAAAGTGATGGGACTGGCGCCCTACGGGGAGCCAAAATACGTCCAAAAAATACTGGATCACCTGATCGATCTCAAAGCGGACGGATCCTTCAAAATGAACATGGATTATTTTAACTATCCCGCCGGTTTAACGATGACCAACCATAAATTCGCTAAACTGTTCGACGGTCCGCCGCGCAGGCCGGAAAGCGCCATTACGCGGCGGGAAATGGATCTGGCCCGCTCCGTGCAGGAAGTGACCGAAACCATCATGCTGCGCATGGCCGCCCATGTGAAGAAAGTTACGGGTGAAAAGAATCTCTGCCTGGCCGGCGGCGTGGCGCTGAACTGCGTGGGTAACGGCAAGCTGCTGCGTTCCGGATTGTTCGGGAAAATCTGGATTCAGCCGGCTGCCGGGGATGCCGGCGGGGCATTGGGGGCGGCCCTGGTGGCCCATCACCACTACCGGAATCAGCCGCTTCTTTCCAAAAACGGCGTCGATCTGCAGCAGGGCTCTTATCTCGGACCGGCATACACTAATGATGAAATTCTTACTTTTCTTGAACAGAAAAAGGTCAAATACAAACAGCTCGACACCCCATCCTTAATCGAAACGGTGGCCGATCTGCTGAGCCGTGAAAAAGTGATCGGCTGGTTTCAGGGACGCATGGAATTCGGTCCGCGCGCCCTGGGCAACCGTTCGATTATCGGCGACGCCCGTTCCAAAGATATGCAGAGTAAAATGAATCTGAAGATTAAGTTCCGGGAAAGCTTCCGTCCGTTCGCGCCATCGGTGCTGGCCGAAGAAGCGCATAACTGGTTCGATCTTGATCGTGAAAGTCCCTATATGCTGCTGGTCGCCGATGTAAAACCGGATAAAAGAATAAATGCGAATGAAGATCAGAAATTGCGGGGACTGGATCGTTTGCGGGTTGTCCGTTCCGCGATCCCTGCCGTTACCCATGTGGATAATACGGCGCGCATTCAGACGGTCGATAAAAAGACGCATCCGCTTTATCATGCGTTAATTTCAAACTTTTACGAAAAAACCGGTTGCCCGGTGATTGTCAACACCTCATTCAACGTGCGCGGCGAACCGATTGTTGAATCACCCGATCATGCCTATAACTGCTTCATGCGCACGGAAATGGATGTTCTGGTTATGGGCAATTTCATACTTTACAAGGAAGATCAGCCGGTATTCAGCGAAACCCAGGATTGGAAAAAGCACTATGTCCCTGATTAATGACATCAGAGAAGAAATTCTTCAACTGGATCGATCCGCGAAGAAATTACGCAGCTTCGGCATAATGATGGGTATTATTCTGATATTGATTGCGCTTTGGGTGTGGTTCAGCAGCGGGGTTCTGTTGCTGCCGGTCATTCTGGTAATTCCGGCTTTTTTACTGATTGCCCTGGCCCTGATATTTCCGGGCGCGCTGAACAGATTTTATGTTTACTGGATGGGACTGGCCTTTACTTTGGGCTGGTTTGTTTCGCGACTGCTTTTAATGCTGATTTTTTATTTGATTCTGACACCAATAGGATTGCTGGCTCGCATTTTTGGCAAAGATTTTTTAGATTCCGATTTCTCAAAGAAAAAAGAAAGTTACTGGATTCCCTGCGAACGCAACGAGAATCATTACGAAAAAATGTACTGAGGAGGTTACCCTGGCCAAGATTAAAATCATTTCCGAATATTTTTCATTTTTGATGAGTCATAAAAAATGGTGGCTGCTGCCCATCGTCGTCATTCTGTTACTTCTGGGGCTGCTGATCGTACTGACCCAGGGCAGCGCTCTGGCCCCGTTCATTTATACGATTTTTTGAAACTAACGTTTGCAGTGTCCCAATAATAGAAATTCACAAATATTTTTTATTGGGCTTTCATTTTCAAAATGTATTGTCTATATTTCCTTTTGTTAAAGCACACTTCTATTTTCAGGAAATACTGAGATTATTAAAATAGACACGTCGGCAAACGCGACCTGACTTGTTAAATGATTGCTACTGATCCGATTTAACAAGGGGCTGATTTGCTTTTCATTGTTGATTAAAATTGATGCCTCTGCTTCTGTGCGGGAAACATGAATGCTGTCCGGCGACTTGTCCAATTTGAGATTATATAAACTATTGAATTCATTAAAGGGAGTGTTAAAATGTATTTTAGTAAACAATTCCTATTAATTGCATTCGTTGCCGCCCTATTGCTCGTTGGATGCGCCGCAAGCGGCCCGCAAAAGCCTAAAAAAATCTTTTACACCAGCCAGAATATCTGGTATGAAAATCCGGGGAAAGTCTTTCTCATTAATTACAAAAAGGGAAAGCGCCTGCACGCGGGCACTGCTGTTGAAGTTCTGAAATTTGGTGAAGGCCGCATATCCTTTTTTGAATTTAAGCCCGTTAATCAAAGCCAAAGATTTCGTATTTATGTTGAAGACCGCTTTCAGCCGGGTTTTTCTGCAGGCGATGCTTACCGGCTTTTGTTAACCGATAAAACATTCGAAGCTATGACGGTCGGGATGACAGCCGAAGAAATAGAAGCCGTTAAGGCCGGAAAAGTAATTAAAGGAATGTCCAAAAAAGCAGTACGCATGGCCTTTGGAGTCCCGCCAAAACATCGAACCGGGAGCCTGGAATCGAATATCTGGGTCTACTGGAAAGACCGCTGGAAATATTTTACCGTAAAGTTCGATGAAAAGGGACGGACAACGGAAGCCGTCGACCTGCATGCGATTGGTAAGTAGCCGTCAAAAATAAACGGAGGATTAAATTATGAATGGAAAAAGAATTTCCGCCGCCGCTTTTTTGCTTTGTTGCGGATTGATTATTTTACAAAGCTGTTCACCCGGTTATATTAAGCCCCCTGAAGGCGAACGTTTTTATCTCGCCCACAACGTTTGGTATGAAACTACCGACGCCTTTCCCTCACCCGTGCACGGATTGATGATAGACATACCCGCACTGAATTATAAATCGGGTAACATGGTGCCGGCAGGTACGATTGTCGATAAAGTCGTTGTATCAGGAGGTTCAATTCGCTTTTTTGTCCCTGCCCATTACATCACCCTCACAATGAAAATACACGGCCGGTTTCAGCCCGGATTAAAGGGTGAGCAACTCTTTGAACGTACGATAACCACTAAAAATTTTAATAAATTAACCGATGGATTCGATGACAATGTAAAGGAAGCCATTCTAAAAGGCATTCTTATCGAAGGGATGAACAAGGATGAAGTTCTGATCGCCTTCGGCTATCCACCATTACATAAGACGCCCAGTCTTGAAGCGCAAACCTGGATGTACTGGCGCAACAAGTGGGGTCGGCTCAAAGTTGAGTTTAATGAAAACGGACAAACCAAAGCAGATATTATCCCCGGTACAACTTTTACACCGGACATCAGATGACCTAAGTTTGATCAACTGCGCTTGTTTAAAAAACCGTGCGTAAAATAATTTCCAGATCTACCAGCAGGCCCTGATTCTTCAGATAATGCAGTTCGTAGTTTTCACGGCTTTCTTTATCCGCTGTGTGCTCGGGATTAATCTGCACCAGGCCCGTTAAGCCGGGTTTGTAGTCAAATCGCGAGGCGTCCCCGGCCTCAAAACTGAGCGGCGCCCCGACGAAACTGAGATTGCCTTTAATGATATTCCAAAGATGCAGATAGAAGCACAGCAAGCCCTTGCGTCCCGTCCATAATATTTTACCCGCTGATTTTTTGTTCACAAAAATTTCTTTTTTTGTGATTTTTTTACGCTGCACGATGACGGACAATAGTCCGACCGGTGCAAATAAAATAATCAGCAAAAGCGCAATACCCAAATCAAAGCTGCGTTTTACAAAGCGGTTAAACGGTTTTTTATAGGCATACTCTATATCAACAAGTGGAACGGCGTCCAGTCGCTCAATGCTCGATTTTCCGATCATAAATTCCAGGTGATCGGGCACCATTTTGAATTCCACCCGCGGATTCTGCACCCGGCTCATGGTACTGAGCACCGCCTCGTATGGCACCTGATGTGTCGTGAAAATGACCATATTTATCCGGTTTAAAGCCAGATAATCGGGCAAACCGGCCAGCGAGGTCACCACCGGTATTCCGGCCATGGTATCACCGATCTGCTTTTCATCGAGCCCCGCCAGGCCGACAACCTCGATGCCTGACCCCACCCAGTTACGCAGTTTATCGAGCAAACGGCGCGTTTCATTATCAAAACCAACGATCAGCGTTCGTTTGAGAAAATAATTACGTCCCAGTGCCGAAGATGATCTTTTCCCGGAGGCCCGCAGTATGATCCGCCAAAGCACCATCAGTACAGGTGTGATCAGCGCCGAGGCCAGCACAACCAATCGGGAAAAGGCAAATTGTTTGATGAAAAATGTCAGAGCGGCCACAAAAATAAATGTGGAAAAATTAGCCTTAATGATTTTTGTGATCGAATAGCGGTCTTTGTTCAGACTGTCAAAAAACAGCGAAGAAACATAATACGCGGCGCTGGTTATCAAATTGATAAATATATATTTGCCGAAAAAATCATCCAGTGTGAAGGCGCTCTTCATTTCATAGCGCACCAGAAAACTCAAAAACATCACGCTGTTCAGAATTATGAAATCAACCAGAATCGGATAGTAAAGGGCCAGATTATTCTTGAGAAAAATAAATAATCCACGAAAAATGATCCCCAGAATGATTAATAATTTAAAGGGAAACACGTACTTCTGCTGATAGTGCTTTTTGTAAAACTGGTACAGCGAGCGGTTAAAAGTGATTACATAATCCAGATTATTTTTTTTGGTGCTTTCGCCCTTGTAGTGAATAATCTGTGAGTCGGGCACGTAATATATTTGTCCCCCGGACTGATTAATCCGGTGACAGTAATCAATGTCCTCGCAATACATGAAAAACGTTTCGTCGAGCAGACCAATCTGATCAACCACTTCTTTGCGCATCATCATAAAGGAGCCGGAAATCGCTTCAACCTGGTAGGTTTCGTTTTCATCGAGATAGGTCAGATTGTATTTTCCGAAAATTTTGTTTTTCGGAAACAGCGAAGAGAATCCGATCAGTTTCCAGAAAGCAGTAAGGGGCGTGGGAACGCTGTGCCGGCAGTCAACCGAAAAACTGCCGTCAGGATTAAGAATTTTGCAGGTGGCCATCGAGGCCTGCTCATTTTCATCAAAAAATTGCAGCAGTTTTACAAAGGTATCCTCCTGCACCACCGTATCCGGATTGAGCAGAGCGATAAAATCGCCGCCTGCCTTTTGGATAGCCTGATTGTTGGCTGCTGAAAAACCCAGATTCTTATCATTTTCGATGAGCTGAACCTCTTTGAAACGCTGCCGGATCATCGCCGCCGAACCGTCTATCGAGGCGTTATCGACCACAAATATCTCGGCGGGTATATTTTTGAGCGCCCTGCGCAGTGATAAGAGCGCCTGTTCCAGGAAGCTCTTCACATTGTAATTGACAATGATAACCGATATCTTAATTTTATCGTCCTGCATTTGCATCGACCATATAGTTATTTTTTAACCGATTTTCTGAAAAAGAAGATCAAAGCCGATCTCAGTAAAATCCGAAAATCAAAGATAAGGGACATATTTTCCAGATAGTACAAATCCTGCTTAAACTGTTCCCTTTTATGTTTGAGGGCTTCTTTATCGTAACGGTATTTTACCTGGGCCAGACCGGTAAATCCCGGCCGTATCTGAAAACGGCGGTTATAAAATTTTATCTTCTCTTTCAGGAATTGTATCTGTTCAACTTTTTCGGGGCGTGGTCCGACAAAACTCATCTTGCCCAGCAAAATATTCACCAGCTCGGGAAATTTATAGAGATTGCTGTAAAAAAGCATTTTTCCGACCAGAGGCATGGAATCGGACTGATCGCGCCTGTAATTGAAATTAAGCATGCCGTAAATTTTTCCGAATTTACCAACGACGTTTGTTATCGTAAACGGCGGATAAATACCGGATAAAATCTGCAGAAAAATAATCAGTAAAAAAACAGGGCTGAAGAACACCAGTAAAGCGAAGGATACAAACAGATCAAATAGACGCTTGAACGCCCACTGCCAAAGATACATACGATCGGGAAACAGCCTGATCAGCGGATGGCCGATTACTTCTTCTGTTTTGTGTCCGGAAACTACATCGTAAATCTGCGGTAATATTTTGAAAACAACAGACATGTTCTCCGCCTGCGCAACAATGTTCAGCAGGGCGTCCCGCGAGCGTTCGTTAATGGCTATAATCACTTCTTCAATCCCGTATTCACGAATAATTTTCGGAATATCTTCATAAACACCAAGGGGTTTCAATCCGTAAAACACTTTGTCCGTGGGTTCTTTACGCACATAGCCGACGATGTCATAAAGCAGGTGCGCATTCTGCCGGATATTTTTCAGCAGTTTTTTCGACTTATCGGTTGCGCCGACCAGCAGCGTATTGTGGGGCGCATACTCCAGCAGTGAAAAATATTTTTCAATGAAGATCACAATCAACCTGCCGCCGTTTACAAGGAACAACAACAGACCGCCGTATATCAGCAACGTCAGCCGGCCCTCCGAAAACGGATTTGCCGGATCCAGAGTAATAAAAAACAACAGCAGTATGCCAAAAATAATCACACGGCTGGTATGCATTACTTTATCAAATCGGGCCACATCCCAGCGCAGGTTGTAAAGATTATTCAGTACGAATAATATAATCCAGCCTACGGTAAGAATAAAAGTAACCGGGGTTAATAAAAATTCGTCCATCGGCACCGGCCGGTTGACGTGCAAAAATCCCGATTCGAATTTAATCCACCAGGTTAAGAGCAGGGCGGCATTAATCATCAGGATATCGGAAGCACCGATTATTATTTTATGCCAGACCCGTCTTAATGAAAGCGGAGCGATATCCCTGCTGCCCTTAATCACCGTCCGGTCGCCGTAATAAGTGCGCGTCTGTTTGGCTTCCAGGTAACCGATTCGTTTCAATACCAGCAGTGCCAGGGTAAAAACGAATAATAAAACAAGGATCGAGAAAAACGTGGATTGCACGGTGATCAGGTAGGCGGTCAGACCAAATACAATTGCAGCCAGGTAAATGGAATTGACCGCCTGACGGTGTGACAGGCCGAGATAGATCAGTCGGTGGTGCAGATGATCTTTATCCGGCTTAAAGGGATGTTTCCCTTTATTCAGTCTTCTGAAAAAAGCAACGCTGGTATCGCCGATGGGAATAGCCAGAGTAACAACAGGCACGATAAGAGCAATACTTCCTGCCTGATTCTCAAAAGCGCGGATAGACAGCGCAGCCAGAATTAATCCCAAAAACAGCGAGCCCGTATCACCCATAAAAACAGAAGCCGGATGATAATTAAAACGCAGAAATCCCATCAATCCGGCGATGAGGGCCACCAGCAAAATAATCGTGGCGAAATCAGCGGTCTGTATGGCAAGGGCCAAAAACACAACTGAAGCAATCAGACTGACGCCGGCGGCAAGTCCGTCCAGACCATCCAGCAGATTTACCGCGTTGCTGACGCCGACCAGCCACAAATATGTTACCGGAATCGATAAAAATCCGAGGCGTATATCCGAGCCGAAGGGCACGCTGATGGTTTCGATCTTGCATCCCAGAACGACAATAATCGTTACCGCAATAAACTGTCCGATAAATTTCTTGGTGGCATCCAGACTCTTCAGGTCATCGTAAGCGCCCAATCCGACAATAATTAACGAGGCCAGCAGAATACCGCTGTATCTGGCAATGATATCGGCAAATAAACTTAAATCAAACAGCGCGGTAAGTAAAATGCCGGCGATAAACGCCAGGTAAATTCCCAGTCCGCCCATGAGCGGCATAAACTTCTGGTGCACGCTCCGCTGGTTGGGATATGCGCCTACGCCGTACTTTGTTGCCAGTTCCCGCGTTAACCAGGTTACCGCTAACGCAATAATCAGACTAACAACAAATATTGTAATTAACGCAATGCTCAATAGCTCAGCCTCATTCCGAAAAATATTTCATTGAGCTGTTTGGTTTCTGTTTCTTCCTTAGTCTGGATGTGACGCAATGCGCCCATCACGTAAAAATCGTTGAACACTTCGTAAGTCAAATAAAGCTCGTAATTTTTTTCTCTGCTCAGGATGCCCTCCAAAAACTGTCTTGTCTGGCGCGGCTCGGTTTGCGTCCCCAGCAGATCGCCGCGGCCAAGCAATATATCGCCGCCGATATTTTCATTGGGATAATTTGCTCCGTGTTTATACTGCAGGAATTTGAAACCGCTGCGCAGGCGGTGATGCCAGTCTTTTTGCAAATGGAAATAATAGACTTCCGAATTGGGCCCGGCCCAGTGTCCGATGGACTGATAATCGGATGTGTAACTATTGATGGCGAATTTATGGGTATAAACCCAGGGCATGATCGCCGTATACTCAAAACGCAGGGACAGGTTGCTGAGTCCGAAAGGATCAGCCTGATAGGCGCCGAAGTGAAAAGCATGTTTGTTGCCGAACCAGTCCGTTCCGATTTTACTGCGCCGGAATTCATCAAGGAACACCGTGCCGTAGATTTTGGCGCCACGATAAAGCAACAGCTCCAGGTCAATGGAAATGGTAGCGTTATCGCGGTCGCGCAGTTTATGCTGGGTGGCGCGGTAAAAATTGAAGGGAATCAGATAAGCCCAGTCCGCATAACGATTGCCGTAAATAAAGCACTCGTTGAGTCCGAAAGTTAAGCGTTTCCAAATGGTAAACTCAAGACGCTGCGCGGCCACCCATTTATCGGGGAATACACGGTAACCATCGGCCAGCGTATCCTGGGGAAATGACTGTAATTTTCCGTGCAGTGATACGAATTTCCCCCAGCCCCAGGATTTCTGCAGACTCAGGTAGGGATAAGGCTCGGGATTGTTCGATAAAATTAAACGGCCCGATTCACCATGTCCCCACTGCACTTCCTGCTGGGCAAAATAGAAATCAATATATTTGGTGTGCCAGGCCAGTTCACCCATAGAACGGTCGCCGTAACGCGGTTCATCTTCTTTTTGCTGACTCCAGCCGCCTTTGAGTACCGGATGCTCTTTGGCGTAGTCAAAATCACCGCGCACGCCCTGCAAACTGATGTTGAGGGCCATGCCGAAATTATTATGAATCAGTCCGCGAAAAATATATGTCTGCCAGCTGCCGATACGGTAAACATCATCGGTGCGGGTTTCATAGGTAAAATCCTGCGCATAATCAAAATAAAAATTATTGTCTCCTTCTTCCCAGGCAACCACATGATTTTCTTCTTCCGGATGCGGCTGTGAAAAAAAGCGGAAGAAATCCCGCTTAAATGACTCATAACCGGAAAGAATGGAATACCAGTTTTTATCTTCCGGGATCAGGTGGTATTTTTCGCCGCGGTCGATTTCAAAACGAAAATCGAGCAGCCAGTTATCCAGTCTGTCGCGGTCGATTGCAGTCAGCGCGTCACGGTGTTTCCGCAGTTCCTGTAATAGCTCGGCAACCCGCGCCCGGCTGTAAGGACGAATGCCGTCAAGCAGATTGGACAGCAGTCCCAGACTTTCCATGCGCTCGAAATAATCATAAACAGGATGATCGACCGGCACGCTAACCGGATTGCCGGCCTCTGACGATGATACAAAAAATAAAAACAATGATAAAAATAAGAATAACTTTCGCAATTGCTGCTCCGGATTAATCATTTAGTTTAGAACCATTTTTAACGTTCCGGCATCTTCGGAAAAAATCCTGAAAAAATGCCGCTTGGAAAATTAACATTAACTTTCAACGGTCTCCCGCCTGTTTCCGTTCAACAAGCTGTTCTATCAGTTGCAGGTAACGGTCGGCCAGGGCGTCACGATTAAAATGCGCGCAAACAAAATCACGGCCATTGCGTCCCATTTCCGAGCGCTTTTGTGGATTGGCCAGTAAATAGTCCAATTTATCTTTAAGCGCCTGCGGATTTTCCGGTTCGCTGAAAATACCCGTCCCGGCCGATTCCACAAGTTTCCTCGACTCGCCGTCGACACTGATCAATATCGGCCTTTCCATGGCCATAATCTCAAATATTTTTGAAGGGATCACATGCCTGAACAGGGGCAGGTTGCGCAGGGTGACCAGAATAATATCGGACATTTCATAATATTCCGGCAATTCCTGTTTCCCTATCTGATCGTAAAACAGGACGTTTTTCAGCTTAAGGGATTTTGCCTGTTTTTTAAGATTTTCCTTCTCTGCCCCTTCACCGATCAGCAGAATAACCACCCGGTCATCATCGCCATAAAGTTTGGCCGCTTCCAGTACCTTATCGAGGGCGTGCGACAAGCCATGCGTTCCGATATAAGATACCACAAACTTATCTTTCAAATTGTGTTTTTCCTTGAGTTGATCCTGCCTGTTCCGGTTTGTAAACAGATCTAAATCGACGCCGTTTTTAATGATCGAAATTTTATCACGATCAATCCCGCGGTGTGTTAAAATATCCACCGTCGAATCGGCCACGCCGACTACGTGAATCGATTTGCGGTAGAGGGTCAGCTCAATCCATTCCAGGAATCTGATCAGCAGTTTATTTTTCAGTTGTCCCAGTTGAACAATCGATTCCGGCCACAGGTCGCGGACTTCAAAAATAAACGGTGTTTTTTTAATGCGACTGAACAGGTAGCCGGCAATCCCGACAAAAAACTGGGGACTCGTGGCAATAATAATATCCGGTTTTTCGATATTGCGTATCCCCTGAATGATGCTGGAAAACATGAAAGACATGTATGATAAAATTCTTTTTATAAATCCTTTATTCGGTGCGGCATAAATGAAGGTGCGTACCACCTCGATCCCGTCTTTATTTTCCCGCAGAAACCGATAGCCCCGGTATTCCGGCGGAATGACGCCGGTGGGATGATTGGGAAATCCGGTGAGTACGGTTACATTAACGTGATCATTTTTCATCCAGCGCCGCGATAGCTCGTAGACACGCGCCGAGGGGGCGCCCATTTCCGGCGGAAAATATTGTGAGATATACAGAATCCGCAGTTTTCTTTGCATTCCCATTATGAACCATTTCCGATTTTAAATATAGATTATCAATTTACTGGAAAGGATGTTTATTATCAACAAAAGCCCTGAAATTATTGGATGTTTGTGATCGATATGATATTCATGATTCCGACGATTCGAAGCCGCCTGAATATTAAGGGAAGATATTACAGCGTTGCTTCCGGAGTCGGTATCGGGATCGATATTGCTTTTTTTCGATACCGAATCCGATAGCAACCCCGACTCCGATGAAGATAAGACGGGATTTTTCGTTTCGAAATTTGGTTCGTTGTAAACGGCATTATTCTGATACCGTGTAGCGGATAAAATTGATAGCACGGGGAGGGCGTCAAAGCAATCCCGGTTAAGCAATCCACATGCAGTCTGTGAGTCCATTTCGGATTCTCTTGTGTTGATTTTATTCATTATTCGGGGCGTTGCACCGGGCTAAAACAGGTAACCGCTTTGCGGTACGTGTCCCCTCTCTGTCACGCCTCGGGCGTGATGGAGGGGGACTACAGGGGGGGGGAGGCTTCTTCTGTAGCCGCGTAACGATTAAATGTCGGTAGCCTGGGTTAAGCGCCAGTGCAATCTTTTTTACTCGCACTGAACCGGGGATGGTGTTAGTCCCCTTCGACGGAGGGGGTCGGGGTGGGTCCCGGTTTGCAACGATCTTTCCGGAACAAAGCGAAGATATTTGTTTAGCCAAAATTTTCCGAATTTAACGTCTTTATTTACAGGTCCAACACCAAAAATATTCTTATAAGATAGGCGGGCTAAAACAATAATCACAATCCAAAATTAATTACCGTGTTCACTAAACCAGGCCTTTGCTACCTCAAGATGATCCAGCGGCGTTATTAAACAGCCAAACCGTTTCTCATGTCCCTGTTGCGGTTTGAACACAATGATCGGCGATTCTAATATTTTTCCGAACTCGGGTGTGTAAAAGCCCTCTCTGATTGATGGCTGCAGGATAATCGGATCGAAAATAAGGGCAATTGCACTTGATTCCCTTTTTATGTGTACCGCATCCGCCTGCACTTCAACATGGCAATCGGGATGCAAATGAAAAAGAATTTCTACTGAAATAATGTTCTCAGCCTCTATCCGGTCTTCAAAAAAAATGAATCGCTTATCCGTAAAATGAATGTGACGCTCATGGCGGTACGCCAGGCTGCCACTCAGCCGGTTTGTGTACGCAGCGCTGATGTTGCGCAGTTTTTTATCCGCCTGCAATTTGCCTTCCGGCACGACCCGTTTGCCCATGCGGAAAGCCTTCCAGATTTGTGCCTGATCCAATCCGTTAACCACGACGGTATTATGGGCGTAAATGCTGCGCGCATGCTGGCGTAAATCAGTTTCCCTGTAATTGCCAACGCCGGTATCCACGATAAAGCGCTTACCATCATAGGCGTATTCAAAACTGAGCAGATCGCAGTGGGCATGCCCCGGCTGATAACTAACCCCCAGTTCTCCACCATCGAAAATCAGGCAGTGCCCCTTTTCCCTGAAAGCAGCATATCCGCTTTCAGGCAAATCAATTAAAGGTCCTTCCTGCCGGTCATCAATCGCTTTGCCGGCAAGTCGGGAAAAATAATTCTTTAAATCGATGTAATCCGGGGCGATGCCAAAGGCGCTGTCACCGAAAAGAGCGATATCCCCGTCAGGATGCCGCATCGTCCGCAGCCAGTTAAACATTTCAGGAATGAGCCCTTCAAGCTTTTTCTTCACCGGGCCGATCCGCTTCCCCGTTATCTTTTTTGTTTCAGCGGAATTATCAAAATGTTCAATGAAATTCAAAATATCGATCAGGTCATTTATTATAATCGCATGATACATTGGGCTGCGTTCGTAATGACCGCCGTCCGCCAGTATCTGTTCATCCAGCTCCTGTAAAAGCATCTTGCCGGCATTATCGATCCAGCGTTTTTCACTGAAAAAGAGTCCTGCACAAAACAGCGCTTTGAGATTGGTAAGCAAATGATTGGCCAGAATATGAAATTCGATAAAATGAAAAAGATAATGAGCCTGCCGGTAAAGGGAATGCAGAAATGAATCGCGTATTTCATCTTCGCTGAAAGCACTCCTGTAAAATGTATAAAAGTAAAGCCAGTTGAAAATCCGCAGAGAAAGCGTATAGGGCTCCCAGCCGTTACCGCGACCAACGGGATTATTTTCAATCCAGTCCCAGATGATTTTTTTGGCCATGTCAAAATTTTCACGGGAAGGGTTTTGTGTGAGCGGCTGCAGGAAGTCGAAGTAATGTAAATTATAGAGCCACAGTTTTTCCTGTCGCGGATCGTTCCATTCAATTTGCTCCGGAAAGATGACGTTATGGTTGATAAAAATAAATTCTTTTTTTTTCAGATCACAGCCGCTGCCGGTAATTGCCCGGGACGCAAGGGAATTGATGGTCGGGATGCTCTCAAAAGAACGGTGTATGATCTCATTTATCAGAAATTTTTTTAACAAACGTTTTTTAAAAAAATAGACAACGCGATAAAAGATTTGCTTTGTTCTGAGATACTTCACCGTACTCAGAAATCGGGCAGCCTGTGTTAACTTCAACATTTACCTCTGGCAAAATCCGTATTAAGCGTTACCTGCGTTAAGCGGCAGTGCAAACCAAAACGTCGATCCTTTATCCTGCTCACTTTCGGCCTTTATCTGACCATCATGGCCTTCAATGATGCGTCTGGCAATATACAAGCCCAATCCGCTGCTTTTTTCGCCTTCCGTGGTGCGGACGGTTGTTTTCTGATAGGCCTGAAACAATTTATCGATTTCAGCCTGCGGTATACCCTGCCCCTGATCGGCGACACGGACATATAAATAGCGATCATCCTTACGCACGGAAACTTCGATTTCACTGTCCGGAAAAGAATATTTGACGGCGTTTGATATCAGATTATTGAGTACCTGCTCGATTTTACCGCGGTCTAAATGCAATTCAAATGCCGTAATTTGCGGTTTGTATTTTATCTTTATCTTTTTTTTTCCGGCAATGATCCGGTTCATATTAATATTGGATTCGATGATTTCAAGCACGTTATGGGGACGTTTCTGCAAATCGAGTTTTCCGGATTCGATATTGGTCAGATCCAGTAAATCATCGACCAGTTGCAGCAGGAAGGAGCTAACCTCTTTTATTTTTGTTATAAATTCAACCTGCTCTTCGGATAATGATTCAATATCTTCCTCAAGAAATTCACTCAAATTGATAATCAATCCCAGCGGATTACGGATATCATGGGCAGCCATCCCGATGAAACGGTTTTTTAACTGGTTCAGATTTTCCAGTTGATTATTTTTTTTGGCCAGCTCGCGCTGCATGTTGACCAGTTCATTGTTCAGCCGGCTGAGTTCATCGTACAACGCTTCCCCATTATTCTGATGAGCGGGACCGCCCAGATTCTTTTCTTTCAGCGTTTTGCGCAGTGAATTCATCTGTTCGTTATTGATGCGCATCATTTCTTCAAAATACTTTTGCAGACCGTTGCGCGATTTTGAAGCAACAATGAGAAGCAGGTTATCAAATCTGCCGCCGGCAAAATGCAGGGTGAGGGGTTCACTGTCTGTATCCACATTCATCTCCCAATTGAATGCTGCCCCGTCTTTTTTGAGGGTCGTAATAAAATCAAGCGCTTTGGCTATACTATCGGCACTGAAAAATGTAATAAACAACTTTTCTTTCTCAATTATCGGTGAAATATTTAAATCGTCTTTGGCTACTTTCACAATGGTTCCGCTTTCATCGCAGATCATTGCAATACCTTCAATTTGTTTATCGGTCATAATCCATTACCCTACCAGACTATTAGCGAGATTTATGGCTTCCCGGGCGTCCGGTGCATAGCCGTCCGCGCCAACGGTTTTCCAGAGATCGCGGGCCGTGTTAAACGGATAACCGCCAACGATAATTTTTAAACAATCCATGCCTGCCTTTTGTTTTACATCAGCGATAAGCTGACGTACGGGGTCGAGATTGAAGGTCATTGTTGCGGATACGGCAAGCAGACTGGCATCATAATCCTTTATGGTTTTGATGATGCTTGACAGTGTTGTGTTAGCACCCATATAAAATGTGTTCCAGCCTTCCATCTCAAAGAAATCAGCAACCATACGGGCGCCGATTTCATGAAGTTCACCGCTGATACAGGAAACCAGCATATTTTTTTCTTTCTTCGTATCGGAAAACAAATAGGGATAGAGCTGGGACATGATCAGTTGTGTGGATGCGGTCACATAGTGTTCCTGGGCAACCGATATTTGATTCAGCTGCCATAATCTGCCGATCTCGTGCTGAACAGGTTGAAAGACCTTCAGATAAAGATCTTTGATGGATACGCCATCCTGATGGGCCTGCATGATTAAATCAAGCGCCTTGCGGCGGTCAACATTAAGCAGGGCGTTCAGGTACTGTCCGGCCAGACTTTCCAGTGTATCTTCCTTTGTAATAAACGACTCAGGTTTTTTGTATTGCGCTTTGAAAGCTTCGATACCGGCATTCATGTATTGTTCGATTTCCTGGCTGGCTTCTCCTGAAAAATTTGCTTTCAGCAGATCACGAATCAGTTCAAGATTGATCAGCATATCATGCTCGGGAATGTTCATTTCCATAAACAAAGTTTTGCACCATCTGAGGTATTCCTCAAATAAATGCACCTGATTATTGGCTATTGATTCCGCAAGATATGAGAAATGGTATTTCGTGTCCTGTTTGTATAATTTGATCTCCCGCGAGGAATATCTTTTTTTCAATTCCGGCTGAATTTCAAATTGCTTCTCGAGGATCTGATCCGCAAGCCGGTCGCTCAAATTGCGAATTGCCTCGGCAACTTGTTGATTGTATTGCATAAATTCCCCGTTAATTATTAACTATGTGAAAAATATAAACGTTAACTTGGCTCAATTCAATGATAAGCTGACAAATTTTTATTTTATTAAATTATCTCAGTTTATATCTGTCAATACATTTTCGCGTATAGCCGCATTCTAAAGAGGCTTCAGGGATTAATCAGAGCCATACAATTTTTTTGAACTGTTCTTAAATATTTCTAAATTTTGATGTGGTTGCGCTTCAATCGACAGGCGCCTGAATATAAAATTTTTTGGTTCGACAAATATTAAATGAGGAGTATCTATGCCCCGGAATCTCACTGAAAAAATAGCCCTAAAATTTGCCGTAAATCCTGATGAAAATCAAACCGTGCAAAGCGGTGATTATATTACGATTCAACCGGCCCATATTATGACCCATGATAATACCGGCGCGGTAATACCCAAATTCCGGTCGATCGGCGCAAAAAAAATGGCCAATCCGCGACAGGTCGTACATACACTGGATCATAACATTCAGGACAAAAGTGAAAAGAATATTAAAAAATATCAAAAGATCGAAGCTTTTTCCAAAGAAATGGGTTGCGATTTTTATCCGGCCGGACGGGGCATCGGTCATCAGATCATGATCGAAGAAGGCTATGCTTTTCCGGGCACGATGGTGGTTGCATCGGACAGTCATTCCAATATGTACGGCGGCATCGGTTGTCTCGGCACGCCGATTGTCCGCACAGACGCCGCCGCACTCTGGGCTACCGGACAGACCTGGTGGCAAATCCCACCGGTGGCCCGGGTCGAACTGACCGGACAATTACATCGCGGTGTTACCGGTAAAGACATCATTATCACCCTGGCCGGATTCTTTAATGAAGACCAGGTACTGAATCATGCAATTGAATTCACCGGAGATGGTATCGGCAATTTAACGCTCGAACAGCGGCTGACCATTGCCAATATGACTACCGAATGGGGTGCACTGACCGGCCTGTTTCCGATCGATAATGTCGTCTTTGAATGGCTTAAAAAACGCATTGAATATATAAAAAATCGGGGATTGGCCGGCGTTCCTTCCGATGCCGACAGCAACGAACAGCATCCGCGTTTGAATGAACAGCGTCTGGCCGAATTAAAAGAAAACCTGATCACTGCCGACAAAGACGCCTTTTATGCCCGCGAACTCACACTAGACCTGGACAGTGTGCGTCCCCATGTATCCGGTCCGAATACAGTAAAAGTGATGACTTCCGTTTCGGAAATACAGAATAAAGATGTAAAAATCGACAAAGCCTACCTGGTTTCCTGTGTTAACAGCCGTGTAGATGATATCAGGGAGGCGGCAGAGGTCATGCGCGGCAAAAAGGTGGCAGAAGGCGTTCAATTTTATATTGCCGCCGCATCCAGTGAAGTGCAGGCCGAAAGCGAAAAACGCGGCGACTGGCAGGCACTGATCGGGGCCGGCGCCATTCCGCTGCCGCCCGGATGCGGACCTTGCATCGGCTTGGGCGCGGGACTTCTGGAAGACGGCGAAGTTGGCATATCGGCGACCAATCGCAATTTTAAGGGTCGCATGGGCTCCCGTAACGCAGAAGCCTATCTCGCTTCTCCAGCCGTGGTTGCCGCTTCGGCAATTGCCGGTAAAATTGCCATGCCCATCACTTTCGATACAATGACGCCGGTGGGCCGCGAGAAAGTCAATCAGAAAAATACCGGGGACGGAGGCGAAGCAAAAATTTTACCGGGTTTTCCCGAAACCATTTCCGGTGCAATTATTTTTTGCCATCAGGATAATTTAAACACGGACGGTATTTATCCCGGCAAATACACCTACATGGATGAAATCACACCGGAACAGCAGGCTGAGGTGGTTATGGAGAATTACGATCCTTCCTTTTCCGGCCTGGTCAGCGAAGGCGATTTACTGGTGGGCGGTTATAATTTCGGTACAGGCAGCTCGCGGGAACAGGCCGCTACCGCCCTGAAATACCGCGGCATTCAATTGGTTATCGCAGGATCTTTCAGCGAAACCTATAAGCGCAATGCCATCAATAACGGCTTTCTGGTTATCGAGGTTCCGCAACTGGTGGATGATTTGAATACTCAGTTCGGGAAAAAACAGCTCACAGTAAAAACCGGTCTCCGGGCAGAAATTGATTTCAAAAAGTCCGTTCTTAAGGCTGCGGGAAAAACGTACCCGATAAGTCCGATCGGCCTGGCGGCACAGGAAATCATTATCGCCGGCGGACTGGAAAGTTGGGTAAGAAAAAAGATTCTGTAAAAGAAAATTTTAATTTAATGCAAAACAAATAAAGCCAGCATCTCATTTTTCCGGTCGCATTGTACGCAATTTTTTTTTATTTCACAGGCGGGTCAGATTGATTTATCACAACGCATCCGCCTTTTTTAGTATCAATAATCTACGTTAAAAATGCTTTAATCTGATCAAATTCAATCAAACTCAAGGTTGTAATTAATATTTTCCCTAATCGGACGATAACGATATGTATAGCTAAAACATTAATTTTACACGGATGGAAGTCGGCTCATGGAAGAGCTTTCTTTTGAAAATCTGGACAACCTGACAAGCAGCTCAAACATCATTCGCGGTCAGAAATATTTTAAATCGGGTACCGTTTCCAATGTGCTTATTCTTAGTGATCAACTGGCGGCAGGGAGGGTTAACGGTACAAAAACCTATCATATTCTAATCAAAAAGATGTCCAGGCGTTACGAGGCTTTGTGTACCTGTCCCGATGATTCAAAACTGTTCTGCAAACACAGTGTGGCCGTATTTCTGGCGATTATTGATTATTACAGGAATCCGGATGTCTGTAATGATATCGTTCAGCGAAATCAGATTTCCGAATGGGGACGTTTCTTAAGCATTTTTAAGTTCAGGCTTGCCTCGATCTACGGCAAAATGATGGCTTTCCGATAAAAAAAGGACCGCTTTTGGGCCTCGCCTCATCGAAGGGAGAGATTTTTACACAAGAATCCACAACAACTTTAAACACAAAGAAGCGGATCGAAAGTTAATTTTCGTAAATTTAATTACCTCATCATTAAACTGTATGCGCAATTATTCGTCGTCTTTATCCTTGTCCTTTTTCGTATCCCTGAGATAATAATATTTATACTTAACACTGGCATCGCTGTTTTCTTCATCTTTGACATCAACATCCAGATCATGTCCCGGAGCAGAAGCTATCGCGGCTTTGGCTTTAGCTGGTTTCACGCTCTCTGCCGGGGCAAGTAAGCCTGAAATCAATCTTCTGAAATAATTGCGCAGATCATCTAAAATGGTATAAGCCCAGGGTACGGCAATCAGTGAAACCATCGTCGAAAAAATCAAGCCGCCGATAATCGTCCTGCCCATCGGCGCATACGATATGCCAATCATTTTTGCATTGCCCAGGGCCATGGGGATCAAACCGCCGATTGTCGTGAAGGCGGTCATCAGAATCGGACGAAACCGGTTTTTCCCGCCTTCCATCAGTGCTTCGAAGCGGGAAAGGCCCTGCTGCCTCAGGCGGTTTACCAAATCGATGAGTACAATCGAATTATTTACCACAATACCAATCAGGATTACCAGACCTATTTTGCTCATCATATCGCTGGGCGTATCGGTAATGAACAAAATCCATTGCGCGCCGACAAATGAAAAAGGAATCGCCATAATTACCGACAGAGGTAAAACAAACGATTCGAACAAAATTCCCATCAGCAGAAATACAAAGGTAACCGAGAGGACGAGTGCAAACAACATGCTGTTATCCGCTTCCTGCATGCGCTGGAAACGGTTGCCTTTATTCCAGGAATACCCGTAGGGCATTTGAAATCCGTTCATTGCTTTGTCTATTTTTGCATGCAGCGTGCTGATCTTATCGGACGTTGTATTGGCTTTAACGCTCAGGAACGTTTTCCCGTCCTGGCGGGTAATTTCACCGAAACCTTTTTTTACTCTGAAATCGGCCACGGCATCAAGTGGTATTTCCTTGCCGCTGCGTGTAAAGAAAGTAATATTTTTCAATTGCTGCAGATTTTGCCGATCCGATTCCCGCAACTGAATGATCATATCAATCTCTTTTTCTTCGGTCTGAAATTTGGGTAATTGAATACCGCGCAGGGCATACATAACCGTGCCGGCGATGACCTGGGGATTAATTCCGTAGAGACGGGCCTGTTCGCGTTTTATGATCAGCTGAATTTCATCTTCGCCTTTTTCGCGATCGGTCTCCACGCTGATTATTTCCGGAATGGAAGCCAGCCGCCTTTCAACTTCTCTGGAAAGTTCCGCCAGCTTCTGCGTGTCGTCACCGTAAAGATTAATCGATATGGAAGCATCATCGCCGCTGCTCTCCTGCCGCCAGGATGTTCTGACTTTGACGCCGGGCAGCTCCGGAATGCGTTGTTTAACATCCTCCACGATCATGTCGCGTTCCATAAATTTCGATGAACGGAGTCCCAGTAAATTGCCGGCGCCGCTGAGGAGCGTTTCATACCAGGCCATCGATTCTTGCGGTTCCAGAAAAACCCGGATGCGCGCCCAGTTCGTTCTGTATCCGATATCAATGGTACGGATTCTGTATTCCTCTTCTTTCACCTTTATGGTATCCTCAACCCGGCTCACCACCCTGGTGGCGTCGTCATAAGTAAAATTTTCCGGCAGGTCCAGAATAATCTGAAAATCGTTGATATTCCCTTCCATCTGATCGGTGCTGGGCACGTTGGCAAATTGTATTGAGAAAAGTATTGCCAGCAGAATGATGAAGGTCTCCAGGCGGTGATTCAGGCTCCAGTTGAGCATTTTCTGATAAACAGAATTTGATTTTATAATGATCGCCGGTTCTTTAACTTTTCGCCGGCTGACAATGCGGCTGGCAGCCAGCGGGATAAACACCATGGCCACCAGCAGCGAAGCCAGCAGCGCCAGAATGACCGGCATACCGATCCTCAGCATAAAAAAACGGAAACCTACATTGTCATTAATCAGAATCAACGGCAGGAATACAACGATCGTGGTGAAGGTGGCCATGGTAATGGCCAGGGATACCTCACTGGTTCCCCTGGCGGCCGCTTCAACGTCATTAGATCCCTGCGTCCGTTTACGATAAATGTTTTCCAGCACGACGATGGAGTTATCCACCACCATTCCAATGGATATCATCAGCCCCATCATGGTAACGAGATTCAGCGTCCAGCCCATGAAATACAGGATGGTCATACTTACCATTATTGACAGCGGAATAGCAAAGATCAGAATACCGGTCATGCGCACCCGTCTGAGAAAAAAATAGATCACCAGAAAGGCGAATAAACCGCCCCATAAGCCGGCATTCTGCAAATTATCAAGCGATTCGATAATAAAATCACCCTGATTAAAAAGAATCTCCATTTTGAAGGCTTTTAAACGGGGATCGTTTTTAAAGTCTTTGTTGAATTTTTCCCGGACATGCTGACAGAGCTCAACCGTATTGCCCATCGCTTCTTTAAATACGCCCAATTGGATGGCAGGACGGCCGTTGATTCGTTGAAACCAGCGTCTTTCGGGCACATCGTATTTAACCTCAGCGACGTCTTTCAACTTAATATTGGTATTTTTTATGGGCAGATTGCGGATACTTTCAATACTGCGGAACTTACCGACAGAACGTACAAATATTTTCTGTCCGCCGCTGTATATGTGTCCCGAAGACAGGGCAAAGTTATCGCGGCGCAGAGATTCAATTACTTCATACAGGTTTATTTTATAACTCTTGACCGCATCCTGATTTATCAGTATCTGAATCGACTTTTCATCGGCGCCCCAGATTTCGACATTGGCCACGCCATCGATTTGCTCCAGCGGTTTTTTGATAAAATTTTCTACGCTGAAATAAGGGTCCTCAACTTCGCCTTCCTGGATAAGGGCAATCCATAGAATCGGACTATCGTCATTGCTCCACTTGCGCAGGTAGATGCGTTCCACATCATCCGGCAGTTCGGGGCGCACACGGTCCATCCGGTCGCGTAACTGGGCATAAGCCAGATCCATGTCCGTATCCTGTCCGAATTCGATTCTGGTCCAGCATCCGTTTGCTCTGCTGTAAGTATTGATACGTTTTACGCCTTTAACCGTGCGGATGACCTCTTCAATGGGACGGGCAATCAGTTCTTCAACTTCTTCGGGATTGGCGTTGGGGTATGGTGTCCAGACGCCCAGAAACGGCGGTGTAAATCCCGCCGGCATCAATTCAACGGCAATCTGCTTGTAGGCAATATAACCGACCACAAGTAATGCCAGCAGGGTCATTAGAACCGTGACCGGTCGGCCTAAAGCCAGCTTTGGCATCAGACTAATCTTGCCATTTATTTTTTGCCTTTCCTTACGCATTTGCATACCCCAAAAATTTAATAAGCACTTTAATCCGGATCGCTATCCGCAGTCATCCGTTTGATAATTTTAAAAAGAGACGTTCCGCAACGGTGTTATAACACAGTTATTATTATAAAATGGACGTCACGTCTCTGTTTATTCCCTGGTAAAAATACTGTAAACCGTGGGTATCACCACCAGGGTTAACAAGGTTGAGGTCAACAGCCCGATAATAACCGTAACGGCCATCGGCGTTCTGATTTCGGCGCCGTCGCCAAGTCCCAGGGCCATCGGTAAAAGACCGAGTACTGTTGTCATCGTCGTCATTAGAATCGGGCGCAGCCTTACCTTACCGCCTTCGATAATAGCTTCAACCTTGGTCATTCCTCTGGCGCGTAACTGATTGATATAATCGACCAGCACAATGGCGTTATTCACCACAATGCCAGCCAGCATAATCAATCCCAGAAATACTACAATGCTCAGTGGTATATTGAAAACATACAGAAAAAGCACTACGCCGATCAGAGCCAGCGGAATGGTAAATATAATGACAAAAGGGTGCAGCAGTGATTCGAACTGCGAGGCCATGACGATATAAACCAAAAATATGGCCAGTCCCAGCGCCAGCATCAGACTGTTCAGGGATGTTTCCATTTCCTTGTTTTGCCCGGCCAGCCGATAGTTAAAATCGCTGGGTATATTTATTTGCTGAATCTCATTAAATATCTTCTCACTAATATCCTTCAGATTGCCACCCTGGGCGATATTGGCCGTAATAACCGCCGTGCGCTGCTGATCCACCCGGCGAATTTCCGACGGACCTTCATTGACGCGGATATCGGCAACAGAGCGCAGGGAAATCGGTTTATCAGCGCCCGGATTAATAATTAACCGGCTTAAATCGTTAATACTTTCTTTATCCGATTCGCGCAGCCGCACCAGAATATCGATCTTACGGTCCTCATCTTTAAATTCTGTGGCCACATCGCCGCGTACCTTATTTCTTACGATGGAAGCGACGTTAATCACGTTGAGACCGTAGCGTGCCAAAAGCTGGCGGTCGTAATAGATCTGTACTTCCGGATTGCCGCGCTGCATGCTGGCTTTGGCATCGACGACACCTTCAATCTCATTCATACGCCGTTCAAGATTTTTACTGATCCGCTGCAACGTCGACAGGTTATAACCGCTGATGTGTATTTCAATAGGCGTCTTAAAACTGAAGATCACCGGTCTGGCAATATTTGATGTGATGCCGGAATAATTCTGCAGGATATCCCGAATCCGGTAAATAATCCTTTCCTCGGCAGAAACGATGTCGGAGAAACGCTTCAGGGTTACCGTTAATTTAGCCGTGTGTTCACCTTCATCGGTTTCTGTGGTTGCTGTTTTATCGGTTCCGGCAACGGAGGCAATCTGCGCCACACCCGGCAATTCTTCGATTTCCTTGACAATAGACTGGATGCGCTCATCGGTGCTTTCAACCGGCGTTCCGATGGGCAGGGTCAATTCAACATAAAACTCACCCTGATGTACTTCGGGGATAAGCTCGCTGCCCAACCGGGGCATCACGATAAATATACAAAACAGGAACAATACCACTACCGAACCGACCAGGGCGTATTTGTTTTGCAGTGATTTTTTCAGCAACGGCGGATAACCCCGTTCAACTGCACCATACCCAAGATCAAACAGCTTAACGATAAGGCGCGCCACCGGCGTCATCAGCAATCCGAAAAACAGGAACAGGAAGTAGATGAACAGGCCCAGCAGCATAATTACGGCATGAATGATTCTAAACAGCGATTCCAGTAAAACATAAACAACATATTTAAAAATATAGAACAATGCCAACACAGGAAAAAATATAACCCGCCAAACCGTCATTTTTTTTGAAAAATCCTTGTAGAGTGCAGGAATGGCGTTAAATACCAGGTAATTATCCCAGATTTTGTTAATGAATGGCAGCCATTTGGATTCCGCCTTCTTTGAAAAACTGCGCAGAAATGCGCTGTATTTTAAATCGCGTTTAAAAATCCGGACAACAAGCAACGGAATTTGGACCAGTAATAACAGGTTCAAAAGCAGATTTTTTCCGATTGCAATGATGAGTGACAGTAAAACCTGGATTGTTTTATAAATCCAGATGAAACTCGTGTGAAAAATTGTATAAATATATTGGCCGATTTTTGAAATAACCGATTGTTTATTATCCTTATCGAGTAGTTTTTTTATTCTGTCTCTGGTTGAATAATTGAGAATATATTCTTTCGATGTGCGCTGACTTTCAAGGTCTTTGACAAATGTTTTGGTTTCCCGGGATGAAAGCATCGGGATTAAAAATAAAGCCACCGCCAGTGAAGCAAGCAGCGAAAAGACAACGGTCAGGGCCATATCGCCAAAAATCTGTCCGGCAACACCCTGCACGAATACAATCGGAAAGAATACGGCAATGGTGGTTAAAGTTGATGCGGTCACCGCACCGCCGACCTCGCTGACCCCGCGCACCGTGGAAGCAATGAATCCATCGCCCTCTTCCCGGCAGCGGGCAATACTTTCCAGCACCACAATCGAATTGTCCACAAGCATACCTATACCAAGGGCCAGACCACCCAGCGACATAATGTTAAGGGATACATCGAACATCTTCATGGGAGCGAATGTGGATATAATCGAAATCGGAATAGCCAGGGCGATAATTAACGTCGGTCCCATAGATCTTAAGAATACGAAAAGTACGATGATGGCTAAGATACCGCCCAGGACGGCCGTGTTTTTAACCTCATCAATTGAACTTTCGATAAAAACAGACTGATCGGACAGCGTTTCAATATCGATCCCTTCCGGCAGACTATAGGTGAGAAAGTTGGTCATTTCCTTTTCTCTGAATCCGGCCCGGCCGTCGCCGCGTCCCTGTCTTTGCGGTTTTTCCTCAGCCTCAGCTTCCTTTGTTTTACGCGCCTCCATATTGCGTACAAAGGCCCGCTGTTCCGCTGTGCCGTAAAGTTTATTTCTAACCTGCCCGGCTACCGCTACAATGTTAGCGTCCGCTTCTTTGTAGACATTGATTTCGACACTCTCATTACCCCTGATCCGGGTAATAATTTCGCGCTCTTTACTGGTGCGATAAACATTGCCGACATCTTTTATTTTAACATCGACATTATTGTATCTGCCGATGACCACTTCTTTTATTTCATTGACTGTTTTGAATTCATTGAGCGTACGGACCAGATATTCGGTCTGACCTTCTTTCAGATTGCCCCCGGCCAGGTTCACATTTTCCTGGGATAAACGGTCGCGTACTGACTGAATATTAATCCCGATGAGCGTGAGTTTCTGTTCATCCAGCTCAACGCGGATTTCTTCTTCCAGTCCGCCCTTTACTTTGACCGCCGCCACGCCTTCAACTGTTTCGAGGGCGCGTTTGATTTCCTCTTCCGCCAGGTAGCGCAGGTAGGTTAACGAGGACTCCCCGTACAGGCCAAGCCGGATGATCGGATCGAGCGAGGGATCGTATCTCAAGATAATCGGCCGTTCGGCGTCCTGCGGCAGAAACACCTGATCGAGTTTTTCGCGGACATCGGCGGTAGCTTTGTCCATATCCGTAGCCCAGGTGAATTCGAGGATAACATCCGATTGATTGGTCTTGGATATTGAACTGATGGATACCAGGTTATCCACCACACCGAGCACCTGTTCCACTGGCCGGGATATGGTCGTTTCAATTTCTTCCGGCGCCGTACCCGGATATTCTGTTCTCACAGTTAGGCTGGGATATGTCATATCCGGCATTAAATTCAGGGGCAGTTGTTGATAGGAAATGAATCCGAAAACCACCGCGCCTATCACCACCATCAGAATTGCCACCGGACGCGTCGTCGTAAAGTTAAAAAAGCTGCTCTTTTCAGTACTCATAAAATTCATTACCTCAAATAACGTATTTCTAATTAATCAGACTTCCATTCAGCCTTACCGATTCCGGTTTCAGATCATTTTTAACTTCCGGAAATTGCTGCATCGCGCTGAAAACCAATCTTATTTTCGCGCTCGGATACGATTTTAACGGGGGTTTCGTCTTTGATGCCCGACTGACCGACAACGATAATTTTTTCACCCTCTTCGACTCCTTCCAGCGATTCGATCTTTTCATTGTCTTCAAATCCGGGTTTCAGGCGTACTTTATGGGCAACATTATCCCTGACAACAAAAACATTCATATATTCTTTTTCATATACGACGGATGTTTTGGGAATGAGCACAACATCCTCGTGTGTGTCTATAATGATAAACACGTTCACAAACATTCCCGGACGCAATAACCGCCCGCGATTAATGACGCCGACAGTAACTTTGAAGGTACCGCTGGACGGATCGACTACAGGGCTGATTCGTTTTATCCGGCCATTGAATTTTCTGCCTTCCAAATGATCGGAAGTGATGATCACTTCCTGTCCGCGCCGCAACTGGTTAATATTTTTTTCAGGCACCCAGACCACGGCAATAACCTGCGCATCGTTCACAATTGAAAACAACTTATTGGTTGGCTGAATACGGGCCCCTTTTTTGGCCAGACGCTCGCCGACCCAGCCGTTTATAGGCGATTTTATCTGTGCAAAATCAAGATTCAGTTTGGTTTCTTCCCAGGCCAGCTTGGCTGCTTCAAGGGCGAATTTTGCTTTTTCATATTCATCCAGGCTTAAAAGCTGCTGATTATACATCTCCTCAACGCGCTCAAAATTTTTAAGCTGTTTGTCATATTCAACACGCGCCCGTTTTTCGGCCAATTCGTATTCTTCGGCTTCCAGCGAAAGCAGTACTTCGCCTTTTTCAACGTATTGCCCTTCTTCCTTATGTATCTCCTCCACAATACCCTGAATTCTGGAAAATACATCGGCCATGATTTCCGTTTCAAGATTGGAACTTAATAAAATAAAATCGGAAATATCACCCTTGGTGACCGTCGTAACTTCCACCGGCACCAGGTCTTCGTCGGATTTATTTCTACTTTCTGATTTGTTCTGATTTTCACCGCTTTCTTTCATGGAATCAGCCTGATTGTTGTTTCCCGCCTTGTCCTGATTTGGCGGCTGTCCGCATTGCATCAGGAATAAGGAAAAAACAACTAAAAGCATGGTTTTATAAACACTTATTCTGCGCATATCAACTCCACTTTAGTTCTGTTAATGTTAAAATTAACGATTATTACGACGAATCGATTTCGATGTTTCAACCGACCCGGATATAACCGCGATAAATCAATTAATTTTAAATAAAAAATATACAACATAATTGCCTAAAATGGTAGTGTCTCATATCAAATTTTGAATTAACAAAAACGCCGGATCGATTTTTATTTGAATAGCCGCATAAATACTTTGCATGCTAAATTCCTGAAAATGATAAACATTCCGTTAAATATTCAAAAAAAAATCAGGTGCCCATAAAAACGAACACCTGATTATTAATTTTTTAACATAATAAACGGACAGCCATAACTGCCGTATTTTATAATAAGATTCCGGATCGCTGAATAATTGCGATAAACTTAGAACTCGTCGAAAGCAATCATTTCCTTCTCAACGCCCATATTATAGAGCATATTGTTAACGGCGCTGATCATCATCGGCGGACCGCACAGATAATATTCGATATCTTCCGGCGCTTCATGCTTCGAAAGATACATATCCTGCACAACCTGGTGGATAAAACCCACCGGACCGTCCCATTTGTCCTCCTCGAGCGGTTCGGACAAGGCGACATTATAAGAAAAGTTAGGGAATTTTTCGGCAATTTCCTTAAAATCTTCATCGTAGAACATTTCGCGCCTGGAACGCGCCCCGTACCAGAAAGTTACCTTGCGACCGGTTTTCAGCGTATGGAACAGATGGAACAGGTGACTGCGCATCGGGGCCATACCGGCGCCACCGCCTATGTACATCATTTCGCGGTCGGTATCTTTTATAAAAAATTCGCCGTAGGGTCCGCTTACCGTTACTTTATCGCCGGGTTTGAGGTTAAAAATAAATGATGAAGAAATTCCGGGCGGAAAATCTGTTCCCGGCGGCGGTGTGGCAATGCGCACATTGAGCATCACGATATTGCCTTCCGCGGGGTGATTGGCCATGGAATAGGCGCGGAAAATTTCCTCGTCATTAGACGCTTTTAAATCCCATAAATTATACTTATCCCAATCCGGTCGATACTCTTCTTCAACATCAAATTCTTTATAGGATAAGCTGTAAGGTGGAATATAAATCTGAATATAGCCGCCTGCTTTAAAATCCAGATTTTCACCCTCCGGCAGTTCCAGAACCAGTTCCTTGATAAAGGTGGCCACATTATCATTGGAACGCACGGTACACTCGAATTTCTGAATATTAAAAATTTCCTCGGGGATATGAATCTTCAAATCCTCTTTAACCTTAACCTGACAGGCCAGACGGACATTATCCTTTATTTGCCCCCTTGTGAGCTGTGATTCTTCCGTGGGCAGGACATCGCCGGCCCCCTCGAGAATCTGACAGGTACACATGGCACAGGTACCCTGTCCGCCGCAGGCCGAAGGCAGAAAGATACCCTCATTAGAGAGGGTCGTTAACAAATTACTGCCCGCTTCAACTTCGGGACTTTTATCTTCATCATCATTTATCAAAAGCTTCACCTTACCTTTGTTGACCAGTTTGGATTCCGCAAGGGAAAGAATGCCAACCAGGATAAAGATTGTTGCGGTAAATATGCCCGCACTTAATCCGATAATTCCTAAAGTACCCAAAACAGCACCTCAATTCTTAAAGTTGAATGCCAGAAAATATCATAAAAGCCATGGACATCAAACCGGTAATGAGCATGGTAATGCCCAAGCCCTTTAATCCCGCCGGTACATTGGAGTACCTGATTTTCGTCCTGATGGAGGCCATGGCAACGATTGCCAGAAAAAAACCGACTCCCGAACCGAGACCGAACACAAATGACTCACCTACACCATACTCGCGTTCGACCATAAACAGTGATGATCCGAGAATGGCACAGTTCACGGCGATCAGAGGCAGGAAAATACCGAGCGCCGCGTATAGTTTTGGTGAGAATTTATCGATTACCATTTCCACCAACTGCACCATGGCGGCAATTGTTGCGATAAAGGTAATAAAATTCAAAAAGCTGAGATCAACCGTCGGCAGTCCGGCCCAGGCCAGGCCGCCGTCCTTCAGCAGGAAACTGCTGATCGCCCAGTTTGCCGGAACAGTGATACCTAATACGAAGATTACCGCCAGCCCCAGTCCGATTGCCGTCTCGACCTTTTTAGATACGGCCAGAAATGAACACATGCCCAGAAAGAAAGCCAGCAGAATATTTTCGACAAATACCGCTTTAACAAACAGACTCAGATAATGTTCTAACATCGCGGACCTCCCTCTTATTCATGCACGGTTTTAGTTATAGCGCGCTGTCCCCAGATAAGCAGGCCCAGCAGAATAAAAGCGCCGGGGGCGAGGACCATCAGACCCATATTTTCATAACCGGCACTGTAGAGAAAGTCCGGGATAATCTGAAATCCCATAAAACTGCCGCTGCCCAGTACTTCCCTGCCGAGAGCGATAACCATCAGTATCCAGCCATAGCCCAGGGCATTGCCCAGACCATCAAGAAAAGAGGGCCAGGGTTTGTTTTGCAAAGCAAAAGCTTCCGCACGACCTAAAATGATGCAGTTGGTAATAATCAGTCCCACAAAAACGCTGAGCTGTTTACTGATTGTAAACAGGTACGCCTTCAAAATCTGATCGACAAGGATTACCAGCGAAGCAACAACCGCCAGTTCCACAATAATTCTGATTTTGGACGGAATTTGCTTTCTCAAAAGTGAAATGACCAGATTGGACATGGTTAAAACAAACATAACGGCAAAAGACATCACCAGTGCTGTACGCATCTGCACGGTTACGGCCAGTGCCGAGCATATACCCAAAACCTGAAAGGAAATGGGATTATTATCGCTTAATGGTTCCCTCAGCACCCGCAGATTCTTCTTGGAGAACATCCGTTCGCGGGGTGCTTTCACCTTGGTTTCGACTTCAGCTACGTTGGATTCGCCTGACATCGTTTATACCCCTTCCTGTTTTTATCTTACCTTCTGAAAAAAAGGTTCGTACGTCTTCAGATCCTTTCCCAAAAACTCGTTAATACCGCGGCAGGTTATTGTTGCTCCACTGATCCCGTCTACGTAGTGCACGGCCTCATCCTCCGGGTATTTTTCTTCGACATCACCTTTTATGATATCAACGGAAACCAAATTTCCGTTTTCATCTCTGATTTTTTTGCCTTTGTAATTATCCGTAAACCATTCTTTATCTATTTCACCACCGAGGCCCGGCGTTTCGCCGTGCTTGTAAAAAGTAATACCCTGCACGGTATTTAAATCGGGTTTAAGGGCGAGGTAGCCGTAAATGGTGGACCACAGACCTTTTCCGGAAATCGGAATAATATAAGAAGTGATTTGCCCATCTTCCATGCTTTCATAAACCGGATACAGATTCTTATCTTTTTTGGGATCGATATCAATTGGGCGTTTTCCTTCGACGATATTCCCTCCCTCGTCGATCACCAGCTCTTTAATCTTTTCCTCATATATTTCTTTGATCTGCTCTCTGCTTAAATCACTTTGCTCGCCTGTTATACCGACACTGGAAAGAATATTCTTTTTCTTATCCAGCAGCTCGTTGGCAACCTGGCGCGGTTTTAGTAAAGTCGCAGCACCGGCCAGCAGCACACTGCAAACAATGGTTACCATTGCGGCAAATTTGAATGTATATGCATTACTGTGTCGCACGGCTCAACCTCCTTTTCATATTGCCTTTCACCACATAATAATCAATGAGCGGTGAGAAGATATTCATAAACAGAATGGCAAGCATCATACCCTCCGGATAGGCAGGATTCACGGTTCGGATTAAGATCGCCAGCATACCGATGGCAACACCATAAATCCATTTGCCCGTATTGGTCTGGGCGGCGGAAACCGGATCGGTTGCCATGAATACAGCGCCGAAGGCAAAACCTCCCATAACCAGATGATAGTGTGCAGGCAATGTAAACATACCGGTCGACGATGGCCCGGCCAGGAGATTAAACAACGCCGCCATCACAAAACCGCCGGCAAATACAGCAGTGATAATACGCCAGCTGCCGACACCGGTTATGATTAAGATTGCAGCGCCGATTAAGGCCATTAATGCCGATGTTTCCCCGATACTGCCCGGAATGAATCCCACGAACATATTCCACCAGCTGAAATCACCGAAGTGCGTTGTACTGCTCTGCAGCGCCTGAACCGCGGAATTTCCCGCCTCCGTATTTGAGGCAACCAGTAATGGCGTAGCACCGGAATAAGTGTCAGCGACTTTATCCTTAGCCGCATCGATTGCTGTCCATACCTTGTCGCCGGAGATTTTTCCGGGATAGGCAAAAAATACAAAAGCCCGGGCAGTGAGCGCGGGATTAAGGATATTCATTCCTGTTCCGCCAAAAACTTCTTTCCCGATAACAACACCGAAGGAAATGGCTACGGCAACCTGCCACAGGGGAATCGTGGGCGGCAATACCAGCGGGAACAGTAAACCGGTTACTAAAAATCCTTCATTTACCTCATGCTTGCGCACGATGGAAAACAAAACTTCCCAGAATCCGCCGACCGCATAAGATACGATAATAATCGGCATCATTTTAATTAATCCAAACCAGAATATTTCTAAAAATGTTGCCTGCTCACCCAATGCCAGGTAATGCTGATAACCGATATTATAAATGCCAAAAAGCGTGGCCGGCACCAGTGCAAATACAACCATCATCATAAATCGTTTCAGGTCGAGCGGATCACGTACGTGCGGCGCTTTTTGTGTCCGTGTATTCGTCCATAAAAATATGGTACTGGCCGCCTCATACAGGTAATAGAATTTTTCGTATTTACCATTCTTCTCAAAATTTGGTGCTAATTTCTCAAAAAATTTGTCTAATGCTTTCAACGTTGTTCACCTTATTATTTAATTTTACAATAAGCGAATTAGCCTTCTTTTTGGATCATATCTAATCCCTGTCTCAAAATTTCACCGAAATTGATTTTCGAGAGACAAATATAAGAGCACAAGGCCAGGTCTTCTTCATCCAGTTCTAAAATACCCAGGGCCTCCATTTCCTCAATATCCTCGGCCATGATAGTTTTAATCAGCGCCATGGGTAAAATATCCATCGGTACTACTTTTTCATAATCACCGGTCTGAACAAATGCCCGTACACCGCCTTTGCGCAATGTATCGATTTCAAACTTTGTATCCGGCGAAGTGAGCCAGCTGGAAAGAAAAGTCTTTGAAAAACTGGGCAAATTCAATCCCGGACTGATATATTTGAATAATGTACGTTCCTTTTTGCCTTCCGGAATCACCGTAATCAAAGGCACGTCATAACTGACATATGTTGCTGCGGACGCTTTTCTGCCGCTGAGTACATCACCAACAATATATCGGACTTCATCATCTACAAGATCGCCTTCGGGAATAGCCATACTGTTCGGAGCGCCGTACATCGTTTTGTAATATTTTCTGTTTTTCAGGGAAGAACCGGCTTTGGCGATGATGCGTTCTACCGGAAAGCGACCGGTTTTCAACAGCATGCCGATCAAGGCCACGCCATAAGGTTTGATTACCCAGACGATCTCGTTAAGTTTTATGGGATTGATGTGGTGAATGTGCACGCCCACATTTCCGGCCGGATGGATACCGCTGAAGGTATGTTTTTCCACACCGCCGGCATTGGTAAATGCCGAAGCAATTTTCTCGCCGTTACCGCTTAGCGAAAGATGTATCTTTCCGTCGGTCAATTTTTTCAATGCATTAAGGCCCAGTTGAAACTCTTCATCAAGGCCCTCAAGCATCAGGTTTGGGTCTGCCGCGAGAGGCGCGGTATCCATGCCGGATATGAAAATATCCCGGGGTTGATTTTCCGGATTTGCAGTAACACTGAAGGGGCGCTGTCTGATTAACGGCCAGAGTCCGCTTTTCAACAGCAGTTCTGTCACATCATCCCGACCTGCTTTTTCAATTTGCTCCGCCGACCAGCCGCCGAAATCCTCGGCGTCGTCTTTTTCATCATTGTCGATAACAATTTCCATTAACCGGCGGCGCTCTCCGCGCACTATTTCCACTACCTTGCCGCTTACAGGTGACAAAAACTTCATCTCAGGATGTTGCTTACTTGTGAAAACAACAGAACCTCTTTTAACCGCATCTCCCTCTTCAACAGCCAAACGCGGTTTGATGCCGGGGAATTCAAATGGCTGAACCGCAACACGCCTGGGCGTCGGCAACGATTCTACAATCTTTTCCGCATCACCGGCAATTCTGATATTGTGTCCTCTTTTTAGTTTAAATTCCGCCATAATTTTTCCTGATCTTACTTTTTAACGTTTATTTATTATAAAAATGCAATTCTTGCTTTCGTTTATCCAAATCAACCGCGCCGCATCCAGTATTCCCGTCAGTGTATATTTTAAACCGGTTAATTGATACAAATTTCTGAGCCAAATTTTACTTTAAAAAAACAACTAACGGCGACAAATTCAACATCCTCTCCAATAGACGAAATTCGTTCATTCCTGACAGACGCAACAAAAATCCTGCCTGTCACTAAATATCTTCTTTAAAATTGAACAACTAAATAAAACCCACAAATTATTTCCTTCACAAACTAAATTAAGAGCATGAATCTAACGAATACATCAATTTAAAACAAAAAAATATTAAGTATTGGGACTTATTTCTTAAAAAATTCAATATTTCTATCCTGGATTATTCCTAAACGTCTCACGCAAAGACGCTCCCAAAGGGATCCCCTCGGGATAAAGCACAAAGAATTAATAACTTATGAAAGTCATCGCAAAAAACTTAGTTTTCAATT
>CAYXRA010000027.1:0-36661 GCA_964467525.1 uncultured Calditrichaceae bacterium | reverse complement strand
TAACGCCGGTTACTTTAATTCATAGTGGTACTATAAACGGGGTAAGGTCACATGGTACCCATAGCACCATCACTAATTATTACTTGTTCAGACAGCATCTTCTCAAGTACAATTAAGTGTTTACTCATTTTTCATCCTCAAAAAACTGCTTACTTCGGGTCTGTTCTTTGGTAAAACAAAACTGAATTTTGTACCAACCTTTTCTTCGCTCTCAACCCAAATTTTGCCGTCATATCTTTCGATAATCTGTTTTGCTATCGATAGTCCCAGACCTGTACCATCTTTTTCAATTTTTTTGGCATTGGTCGCTCTGTAAAATTCATCGAATACCTTGGGCAATTCTTCTTCGGGGATACCAATGCCTGTGTCAATAACCTCCACCAATACATAACCCTCTTCCATTTTGGCATTTATTTCAACTTTTCCGTTCGCAGGTGTATATTTAATTGCATTAAGCAGCAAATTTGTAATCGTTTCTTCAATGGAAAGTTGATTGCCGAAAACCTTATCTTCTGTTAGAATAATATTAGATTCCAACGTTATTGATTTATCTTGAGCTTTAGCTTTTACTGTACCCAAGGCAGCGTTTATCGTATTCTTTAAGGAAAAGATTTCCATTTCAAGATTATTGCTCAGTCTAATTTGGGTCAATCTCAACAAGGCTTTTACAAAAGAAGCAAGCTTCCCTGTTCGCTCATTTGCCCTGCGGACAAAATCTTCCTGTTGCTCATTAAGCGGACCAGCCAGTTTTCTGAATACAACATCAAGGCAACTCTGGATAGCCGCTAAGTGACCTTTAATATCGTGTGTAACACGCAGTACGTATTCATCTTTTATGCGATCCTTTCTGCAAAGCAAGATATTAGCTTCTCTATAAGCATCTTCGGTCTTTTTAAGCCTGGTAGTAATATAGCTGGCCATATACACTACTGTGTACATAGCGGTCATAAAAACGAAATATGTTCCGAACACGTAAAGTTCATTCTGATACGAACAGTGTTCTGTAAACCCCCTCAGACAATAGTGAGATATGATTTGCAAATATTCGAGTAAAATCAAAAGGCCAAAAAGCAAAACAGCAAAAGTAGCTTGCAGATAGCTCTCTTTTACAGAAAGCAAAATACTTGCTATAATCATGTGAAATACAAAATAGAAAACGAATGGATTTTCAATTCCACCTGTAAAATGCAGCAATAATGTTAGCATTAGCAAATCAGCAGATATTTGAAAGTGAATTATTGTTTTTATTGACAAGCCTCGTATCTTACGTTTTTCCTTGGCATGATAATTCAACAGTAACCACACTGTCATGTTATACAAGCCCAGTAAAATCGCGATGCTATATAGGACTAAATCATGTAATGTTACAGCTAAAACATTACTGGCTAAATAGGTGCCAATGCAAACAGAGACAGTGGCTATCCACCTGAGTTTGACCAGCCAATAAGCTCGCTTAATAAGGACAGTAGTTTCAGTTACAGCTTCCATATTTGGTTTATTTCTGCAGCAGTTTTCTTACTTCCGCCAACAAGATATCCGAATCTACAGGTTTGTCCAGGAAACCATCTACCGGACACCAGACAGGATCGCCGGCGGTGGATTTGAAATCTATCCCAGTTTTGCCTTTGACGCCTGTCAGCATTAAAATAGGTATGTTCTTAATAAACTGCGAATCTTTCTTCAATTCCCTTGCCATTTCAAAGCCATCTTGCCACGTAGCCATCATGACATCTAATATGATTAGATCCGGCCTTTCAGTCTTGATCTTCTCCATGCCTTCTGTTCGGTCTGAAGCAGTAACAATACTGTAGTTTTCACTTTCGAGGGTTACTTTAAGCGTCTTGGTAATATCTAAATCATCATCCACAATCAAAATTTTTACATTTTCCATAATTCACCTCACAAAACTAATCGATTTCCTGTGCAATATAGTCAGTTAAATAACCCAAACTTCTTTTATAATCCGAGTCCTTAAGTTCATTGATATCCTGTTTTGCGCAACTAATATAGTAAAGAGCTGTCTCGCGGGTTGAATTTAAGGCATTTGTCCCGATAAATATCTTTTTGATTTTTTCCAGACTGTGTTTATCTATTGTTGTTTGCATAGCCCTTTTTATCTCGCTCCTTCCGGTTGGACCAACAGTCTCAAGTAATTCCAACAAAGGTAAAGTCATATCGCCGGCAGCGACATCCTGGCCAGGTTGCTTGCCAAGAATCCTTTCTTCGCTTACTATGTCCTTGTAATCGTCTATAATTTGAAAGGCTATACCGAAGTTTAGACCGAATTCTTTCAATGTTGCTTGGGCAACCTGGCCATGGTTACCCAAAATAGTACCCGCATGGCAACTAGCCGCAACCAATGAGGCTGTCTTTTTTCTAACGATCGCGATATAGCTGTCCTTGGATAAATCCAAATTACCTCTCTGGCATACCTGAACTAATTCTCCCTCACACATCACATGTATTGCCTGGCAAATACATTCAAAAATATCGGGATTTCTACACTTTCCGATCAATTCAAAAGCCTTGGAGTAAATATAATCACCAAACAAAATGGAAATGTCATCTCCCAGTTTGGCATTAATGCTCGGCTTACTGCGTCGAAGAGTTGCTCCATCAAGAACATCGTCATGAATCAGTGAGGCTAAATGAATTAATTCCACAGCAGCTGCCAGCCGGATAAGTTCATCCTGATTGCAACTGCTCTTTTTGCCTGCAGAAGCTGCCTTCTCAGAAAGAATAACGAGCGCAGGTCTTAACCGTTTGCCTCCGGATTCTAACAAGGAGTTGCTCATTTGACGAATTGGTTGATTCTTTGATTCCTTAACAGAGGACTCCAAGAAACGTTCTACCTTTTTTAAGTCATTTGCAATAGGTTGATAAATCTGGTCAAGGTTCATTTAACCTGCCTCCTTTAAAAAACTTATTCCTAAAGATAGGATAATTACAATATGAGTAAGCACAATTGTATTAACCGCAAAACGGAATGCCTTGGGATTATCATAGTTTTTCTTAGCCCTTTTTATGCTTTTCAAGACCCATGGCACTGTCGCTATAGCTGTTATTGCGATTACAGGTATTATTTTAAAAACAATACCCAAAATCAAAAGTGCGAAGACCGTTGCAAAACCCAACTTTAACAATAGAATTGCACGCTGTTTTCCAAGTCTCACCACTAAATTCCGTTTTCCAACGAGCATGTCCTGATAATAGTCAGGTATTTCGTTCAGAACAGCTAGGCAAAACACATTCAGACCGCTGATTGTAGAGACAAAAAACGGGACAAAATCAATCCTCTGGGTTTGAATATAATAGCTGCCCAACAACATAAACGGCCCATAGCAGAGGCCTATTACTATTTCTCCAAAGCCCCGATAAGCCCATCTAATCGGTGGACCGACATAAAAATAAGCACCAAGAAATCCAAGAAGAGAAAATAAAAGCAGGAGGTAACCCATCTTCATGGTTAGATAAATCCCAATGACAAATGCAACCGATAGAGCAAGAATTCCCAGCTTATAAAACCAGGTTGGAATTTCGGGCTGCCATTGCGCAAAAATTCTGTCCCCGCCTTCTTTGGCATCAAAATATTCATTGAATAATTCCACTGCGACAAGAACAAAAAATATCCCCGCAAAGCCCAACCAGAAATGAAGCCAGTTAAGTTTACCCTGAATATTGATTGCTACAGCCTGACCCAGGAAATAGGGAAGCAGACCCCCAAATAGAAAAAATCGGTATCTTATTAATTTTATCAGATTCATAGCAGACTTAAATTTCTATCCAGTTATTTGATTGTGCTAAAAGGTCGGGTTCAGCAATCACTCTCTTTGTAAATTCGATTACCTCAGGTTTTCTCCATGCTTGCTTGTAGTCTTGCCAGATATCTTTCAGGTTCTTCTTTTTCAAATCACCGCAGATAAAAGGTAAAGGACCGATGAGCTTAACCTTGCCATTGGGAACAACCAGCAAACTTGCTGATGGCTTTTCGAGGCGATATTTCAATTCCTCTATTACATCATAAGGATAGTGATAGATTTTCATCTTGCCTTTATATTTTTCATTTTTTTCCTGCAATACATCAAAAAACCTGGCATACTCATCCTCAGAGGGGCAAATGATATCCCAGTTTTTAGCCGCTCGTCCAATTCGCATCGTTTTGCCGGTATAGAAGCCATAAACACCCAGTGAATAGGCAAGTTCAATAATCTCGCCAATTTCATGGATATTGAACTGTGTTGGAACAAAGACAATTTCGGTATTAACACCATATTCTATGAGCAATTTACACGCTGATACCGCTTTGGCCCAGTCACCACGCAGTCGCAATTTCTCGTGTGCTTCGGAAGTCGCACCATCCAGGCTGATCTGCACCGACCGCATTTTTAATTCTGCAAACTTCTTAGCTGTTTTTTTGTCGATGAATTCGCCATTGGTTTCTATCTTAAGGCTTATATTCTTGCCTCTAATAAACTCACAGACATCAAAAAGATGAGGACAAAGCAAGGGTTCTCCACCTGAGATAGCCATATAAGGGATATCCAAATCTGCAATTTGCCTGCAAAAATCAAGTGATTGCTCTTTAGTCATTTCATCTGGCATGCTGTGGCCTGCCTCCTCACAACAGTGAAGACAACCTAAGTTACAGACTGAATTCAACTGCCATGCAATAAAAAGAGGTGACTTGTAATCTTCAAATTCGCTACCCGCAAGAACCTGACGTAATTGCTCATCAGGGCCCGGATTTGTTAAACGACTTAAATTCTTACTCTCAACTACACTATCCATATCTTGCTCCTATGCATTACATATTATGTTGTTTGATTTCAACTGGTTAGTGAATTCTCTGACATCTTTTTCAATGGATTCAATGTCGCCATCAAAAATCTCGCCGAGTTCACTGATAATATGAGGTAAACCTTTCCCTTGTTTGATTAATTGCAGAATTTCGCTGCCTATCTGGTCGGTTATAAATATCTTCTCTGTCAGGGTATCGAATACAACCGTCCCGAATTTTTCCTTTCTGACTTTTGTATGTTCGGTAAATCTCATTTAATCCTCTCTTTCTGTGAACACAATACGCTTGCCTACAAAAGACGCAGTTAAGCGTAAGAAGTTTTATATTGTAAACTCACTGTTAAACTATTATGTAAATCTAATATAAGGCTGGGCCATTACTTTCCCCGAAACATCTTCGAGTTTAGGCTTCTTCCATTTCAATTTTGATTTTTCGTGTCTGTGCTCAACATGCTTAGAACAATCAGTTTTAGTTTCCATATCAAAATCCTTTCATTTCGAAATTATATTTCTTAAAAATAGTCCATTGCCTTTATTTTTTTTAATTCTTTTTCATCATCTTCTTCCCATCGAATAAGGCTTTCGAACAGGTCCTTGATTTCTCTATCAACATCTTGACGCAGCACTTGTCTGTAAAGGCTTATCAGGCATTCATCGAATTTCATAGCCGCATCCAAGACTTCCGCGACGGTGGCTTGGGGGCCAATTTCGACACCTTCAAAGCAATGGCAATTTGCCGCAGCTGGCTCATAACGCAAAGGTGTTTTGTAAATACGATTTAAACTCTTAAACGGCATCTCTTTCAACGCCTTATGCGTTCTTTCCCTATGCCGGCTCATATAGTCTGTCAGCAATTTAACACCTTCTCTCACGCTTTGATGAGAAATATTTGCATAAAATTCAGCCAACATATACTCAAAATCTTCTGCACAAGCAATCACCTGAGCTACTGTTACCACAGCCATAATATATTTCCTTTTAAAATTCGTCATAAAAAATATCATCTGGGTTCACACCTTTTTCTTCGAGAACCCTCATAACAGCTTCAATCATCGGCGGAGGGCCACAGAGAAAAGCCTGACGAGCTACTTTTGTCGTTAAGTACTTATCCACTGCCAAATGAATAAAACCGGTTTCGCCGTTCCATTTCTCATCCTTGTTAAGTTCATCTGACAACGCGTAGACCACATGAAAATTCGGATGTTCCTTGGCTAATTTCTGAAACTCCTGGAGATAAAATATATCCTTGGTAGTTCTACATCCAAAAAATAGCCAGCAGGAACGATCCGGCCAACGATCATAGGTGGTATAAATAATATTTTTCATTGGTGCCATCCCGCATCCGCCACCAACACAAACGATTTCAACTGAAGGGTCTGTGTTGAGGAAAAATTCTCCGTAAGGGCCGGTAAAATTAACAGTTTCTCCTGCCTTTAAGTCATGCAGATAAGTGGAGCCAATGCCACCTGGAACCAACCTTACAACAAGCTCAATTATATTATGCTCATACACCGGCGAACTGATCGAATAAGCCCGGAAGACATCTCCATCCGGTGAAGGCGCCTGGATCTGAACATACTGGCCTGGACGATGAGAAATCTCAACAGGATCACCTAACCGCAAACGTATTTCCTTGATATCATGCGTTAGATCGACGGTGCTTTGCACTGTAGAAGTAAACATTTTGACGTTCAAGAGCTCTTCCGGTATACGAACAAAGATGTTTTCACGAATTTTTACCTGACATGCCAATCGCAGATTAGAACGGATTTCCTTACGAGTCAAATATGGCGTCTCTGTCGGCAGCACCGGCCCGCCACCGGCTGTTACAGAGATTTTGCAATGCCCGCAAGAACCCTTGCCCCCGCACGCCGATGGAATGAAGATATCATTGGCATAGAGACTCGACAACAGAGTCTGACCTCCGGCAACTTCAAGAGGCTTTTCACCTGCATTTATATCCAGCTTACAAATACCATAGTTGACCAACAGGCGTTCAGAAATTATCAGCCATACAGCCAATGCTACAGTCAAGCCCGAAAAACATAATACTGACCACAAATAAATCACTTAATTACTCCTACTGAATTGATACCATCCCTGCAAAACCCATAAATGCCATAGCAAGCACACAGGTAACGATCATCGCTATAGGCACCCCCTTAAAAGGTTCGGGAATGTCACTGTACCGCATTTTCTGCCTCAATCCTGCCATAAGGATTATTGCCACAGCCCAGCCAACTCCGGCACCAAACCCATACCCGACCGACTGTGCAAAACTGTAATTGCGAATTATCATGAACAGAGACGCTCCGAGAATAGCGCAATTGACCGTTATCAAAGGTAAAAATATCCCAAGAGCAAAATATAGTCTGGGGCTGAACCGTTCGACGAACATTTCTACAAACTGCACAAAAGCCGCAATAACAGCTATAAATACGATAAATGTCAGATGCCCAAGCCCAAGGGGAATTAACACACTATGATAGATCACAAAATTTAGCGTTGTTGTGGCAGTCATTACGAAAGTAACCGCGGTACCAAGACCTATCGCTGTTCTTATCTGACCAGAACATGCGATGAATGAACACATACCCAGAAAATTGGTCAGCAGTATGTTATTTGTAAATACAGCCGCTAATAATATCATCAAAACGGAAGTCTCGTTCATCTCTTCTTTCCCTCAACAAAAGTGGGCTTTTTTATGAAATTAAAAACCGCGATAATAACGCCTAGCACAAAGAAAGCTCCCGGCGATAAGATCATAAGCTGGTTCGGCGTATACCATTTGCCGTTCAAAAGCGTATAGCCCATGATTTGGCCTGTACCAAGTAATTCTCTGACAAAGCCGATGACTGCTAATATGACTGCATAGCCGAAACCATTTGCTATGCCATCTACTACCGAAAGAGCCGGCGGGTTTTGCAGGGCGAAGGCTTCCGCTCTGCCCATTACGATGCAGTTGGTGATTATCAACCCCACATAGGGACCTAATTGTTTTGACATATCCCAATAGAAAGCTTTTAGAAATTGGTCAAAAATTATTACAAAGGTAGCGATAATAGCAACCTCAACGATCATACGAATACGGTGTGGTGTAAAACTACGCAGGAGAGATACAAATAAATTCGATGCCGCAGAGACAAATATAAGCGCTGCGCCCATAACAAGTGAGTTTTCAAGGCGATTTGTTACTGCCAGTGCGGAGCAAATACCAAGTATCTGAATAGCGAGAGGATTGTTCGTCCATACTCCCTCTTTAAGTGTAAGCAAGCCCTTGCCGCTGCACAGACCGCCGCACGATGAACACGATTTTTTATTCTCGGCCATTTTCAATTCTGCCCTTTAACGATAGTTTCGATTGTCCTGTTGAGCATTTGCTGTACCTTGTCGCAGGTCATTGTTGCCCCGGTTATGGCATCAACTTTGTTGGGTTTCGATTTTGTGCCGCCATTGATAATAATGCCGGGTATGTCCGATTCATTAACGATAGATTTGCCAACGAACTGTTCACGGAATGATCCTGAAGCGATCTCGCCTCCAAGTCCAGGTGTCTCCTCCTGCTGGTAAAAACTTAGACCTCGGATAGTCCGCATATCCGATTCGAGTGCCAAAAAACCCTTGATCGGCCCCCACAGACCCTGACCAGAAAATTCGACCGCAAATGCTTTATCATTTGCATCCGGGGGAGAATAAGTATAAATAGTCATGTCTCCCGGCTGCTTTTGAATATTAGTGTTAAATATCTCCACCAGTTCTTTGGATGACAAATTCGGTTCGAGTGGGACTTTTAATACTGTCAGAATGTTCAATATCTTTTCGGCCTGACTGTTTGCTTCTCTATACGAAGCCGTAAAATTTGCGGCTGCAGTTAAAAGCAAAGCACAAATAACGCCCAAGAGTGCGGCAAAATAAATTGTGTAAGCGTTACCCTTCATTTGCCAGCCTCCTGAGACGAGTCTCAAACACAATCACATCAAGAACAGGAGCAACGATATTACCAAGCAAGATAGCAAACATTACACCCTCTACATATCCTGTAAAGTTGCGAATCAGTATCGTTACCACCCCAATTATTATCCCATACAACCATTTGCCGGCATTAGTTATCGGGCTGGTTACGGGGTCGGTTGCCATAAAGAACGCTCCAAAAAGCAAACCCCCCGCACACAAATGCCACAGGGGTGGAGCAAAATCTTGAGGGTTGCTGTGATGTAATACTGTGGCCAAAATCAATGCTGAGCCGAGAATACTCGCAACAGTTCGCCAATTAGACACTCGGGTCAAAAGCAGAAAAACGCCCCCTATGATAATCGCTGCCGCTGAAGTTTCACCAAAACTGCCTGAAACATTTCCAATGAACATGTTTGACAGTTCTATGAGTTTGCCTTGCTTAGCAAGAACCAAAGGCGTAGCCTGACTTATAGCGTCAATATCTGACTGTCCAACATATTGGAGCAGACGTCCTGTCAGACCGTTGCCGGGTGTAACCCAATTAGCTGAAATTGCCGCAGGATAAGCAAGAGCCAAAAAACAACGTCCCAAGATCGCGGGATTAAATATATTGCGTCCCGTTCCTCCAAACAATTCCTTACCGGCAAAGACACCGAATATCACTCCAACGGCTACCATCCATAGAGGCGTTGCCGGCGGTAAAATAAGCGGGAACAGCATGCCAGTAACCAGGAAACCCTCGTTAATATTTTCTTTACGCACGATAGCAAATATCACCTCGACCGTTCCTCCGGCAATATAAGAAATCATTATCATTGCTAAAAGACGCCAGCCGAAAAAATAAAATGAGGCCAATATACAGGGTAGAAGAGCGATTATCACCATCGACATAAATCGCTTGATGTCAAGAGTATCACGAGCATACGAAGCTGCTAAAGTAGTTGTGGACGATACAAACAAGAAGTTCTCTATTGCATCGTAAACCGGCTTAAAGGCACTAAGTCTGCCGCCATGATCAAACACAGGTCGAGCCTTATTTAAAATTTTCAGCAGCACTTTCACTTAACCATCTCCTTTTCGCTTTGCCGCAGTTGCTGTTCCATGCGTATTTCTTCTTTTTCTTTTTCAATAAGCGCCTTGGCTTCAATGAATTGTTGCGTGAGTTCAATCTTCGAAGGACAAACAAAAGAACACAATCCGCATTCTACGCAGAGATCAATTCGGGTTCTGGCAGCATCTTCAATGTAACCCTGATACAAATGTTTATGAATCAAATGAGGCATAATGCCTGCAGGGCATACTTCCTCGCAAAAGTTACAGGATATGCACGGACGCAATTCGCCGCGTACCGCGTTGGTAAGTCTTTCATCGAACCCTTTTCTCAATGAACTCAAAAAACATCCCGAATACGACCTTCTGTCACGTCCGGGTCTCATAAAACCGAGAAATTCTCTTTCTGTGTGTTCAGGCAAAATTGTTAAACCCCTGCATTCAGTATCTAATCCTAGTGTTACGACAGGACTACCTTTAAGAATACCGTCTTGAAATACCTTAAAGTTGATTTCAGAGACGTACTTTTCAAGAATGGTTTTTACAGAATAGCCAGTCATAGCCTTAAGATGAACTGGGGATTTTACGCCCGGTCCTCCGATAGATACTATTTTGACAATACAGGGTTTTGACATCGTTAATGCACGGTCAATAGCAAGGATACCTTCAGTGCGAACCGCCCAGATAGGGCCGGCATTCTTTTTAAGGGACAGACCCCTGGCAAGGATATTAAAATTGTCGTAAGGGTATTTTAAAGGAACTTCAATAAGCTTCGCCCAGGCATATCCTCGTATCTGCTGCCGCACTTGAGATGCAAAAGGTGATTTAATATCGGGCATAATTAAGTAAATAGGCTGATATTCCAGAAGAGACTGTAAATGTTCAAGCCCGCGTGTAAACTGCAGAAGACGATTTTTCAGTTGGACATCACCCCTGGCTAAAAATGGCTCAAGGCTCAGCGTAGAAATGATTGCCGCCTGAGGTGTGCCCAAAGGATCTGGCAATTGACCGGTATAGGCATCATAGAAAAATTGCCATGCGCCAAGTAATAACAGTTTGTACCGCTTCATCCCTGCCGATCCCACCTTCTGAGCTATGTGGGGAAAATCTTTCTCGGGAACATGGGCCTTCTCGGCAGGCCGATGAATATCTGTCAAAATGATATGCCCATCCGCATCGTTAAGCCTTGTCTTCCCTCCGCGTGGAGCCAGCAGTGGAACCGCATAGTTATTTGGGTCCTTGGCCAGCACATCACCCTCGTTAACAGTTTGGCCATCTTCAACACTAATGTCGCTAAATAAAAAGCGATTACTGCGAAGCGGCAGATAAAGTTCTTTCGGTTCAGGCAGCCGTTCTACAACTTCCGATGGCTTGCCTTCCAGTAATATATTGTAACCGCCTCTAAGTCTCATTAAGATCGCATCCCTTTTTTTATCGAACTATTGCTCCCAATAACCCGGCACCTAATATCACTAAACCTGGATGTGTCTTGGTAAGAAGAAACATCGCTAATGAGAGTGCTATAATTAATAAATGTTTTGGCTCAAAAATATGTTGTCGATCAACCGATTGGAATGCGACTGAGATTATCATCGCAAAAACTGCGTATTGAATTGTTTCCAAGCCGGCTTTTATAAACGATACATCCTTGTATTTCGAGTAAACTAACGAGAGAAGCATAATAAGTAATATTGGTGGCAATAAATTAGCAAAGTTAGCTATTACTGCACCTGGAATACCGGCAACTTTGTAGCCCGTATAGGTTGCAAATTTAATTGATATAGCGCCGGGGAATAACTTCGTAAGCCCAACGATATCCAAAAATTCAGGCCGGTCAAGCCAGTGATGGTTTTCTACAACCTCATGTTCAATAAGAGGCAGAAAAGAATATGCCCCACCAAAAGCAAGTACACTGATTTTTGAAAAAGCAATAAAAATTTTTAATAGTATCATTTAACCACTTTACTCCATATTACTCTTTGAGTATTTTGCAACAGCCTGGTGCATCCTTGACAAGACCACAACTCGGGTATTTAGTTTGGTCTAGCTTACAGCAAAGCTCAGAATTTATAAATCATGGCCAGTTTGGCATATGTTATATTCTTTCTCGATGCGATGGATTTATCCATAGTTATTTGATGATAAATGCCGGGGGCAAAGGTTATATTGTCAGTGAGTTTGACTTTTGTTGCAATCCCTAAAGTTGCGTGCGACCAATCGTGGTCTTTACTTGGCCCGCCGAGTCCATCTCTGTAGTCGATAGCTGCTGACAAAGTCAACGGGCTGGGTAATTCGGGAACTTTCAAATTATAATCAAGCCCAAAGGAATGGTGCCATCCGGCCCTGTTTCTGTATTTATCATTGTTGTGCGCGGGATATTCGTAGTACGCAGTATACTTCGGCACAAGGCCATGATCAAGAAGCTTGGGCCAGGAGAACGCAAACTTCCACTCCCAGGTGGTGTTGGCGTTATCGCTGTTAATTTTATAGTAATGTTCATACTGGGTACTAATATTATATTTCATCTCATAGGGCATGTCTTTAAAAGCTGTGTTTTTATAATATGGATGATAATTAAATCTGGATTTATTGACATACCCGCTGGAAATGGCCGACTGGTGAGTTACGCTCACCCCGAAACCGCTGCCATAGAAATCTACGTCCACTGTCTCAAAAAGTCCACCCTGTTGACCATAAGACTGTTCACCTTTGCTCATGTATCTGCTCATATAGAGTAGTTCGAGCGAAATGCCCAGCTCTTTTTTCCCTTCTTCGCCACTGACCGCCTTTGCATTTTTAGGAACCGCCATCGCAAGCACAAGCATAATCAATATTAGCTTGCCCAACATATTAATGTTTTGTTTTTCCATACTTGTATCCTTTATTGATTTTTACCTTATACCTCCATGGTTGATATAACTTCTGAACTGCCGTAATTATTAAAATCCTTTTCTATGAACAGGCTGGTCAATTGAGATAGTTTCTTATAAAACTCTGTTTGAGCATTTTCTTGTACATTTTTAGCAAATTCGGGTAGCCATCTGGCGGGGTGAGAACTCAAAAACGATTTTTGCTTTTGCCGGTAGATTCGAACAATCTCAAGTTCTTCTTCATTTATTGCCTGAATTTGCTTAACAATAAGATAATACATAAACTCCAATTCTATAGCGATATGATCAGGTGCATCTTTGATCGAAATATTCAGGTCCTCATTTTCATAAAATCTTCTAACATCGACAGTAGAATCACCCATAATCCGAGCATCCTCGAGATAAACTGAACCATAAGGAGGTGCAAGAAGCTTAAACGGTCCAACGAATAACTGCGAATAGTCAATCTTCAATAATTCAATTTCAACGCCCGAAGGGATACAATTGTACAGTTCAGAAAAAAAACTATCAGTTTGTGTAAAATCAGCAACTTCCTGAATAAGTTTTTTGTCAGGTAAATAGTAACATTCTGACATGAATTTATATGTGTTTGCTCTTTGACAAGCATGTGCTAAAGTTTCTTCCATTCCATCAAACCTTCACAATCTTAACTCTGGTAATTCCATAATATGCAGTAGATCCACTTAACCGGTCGTAATCGGCTGGAATTATCACATTATTGTTGCCGCCTCGAGGGACCTTTCCGAATTTCTTTGCTGCAACTTTGCCATAAGCCCAGTGTCCCTGACCATAACATTTGGCAACTGTGCCTGGTCTGACACCCTCCCACAGCTTCGCATGACATTCAATCTGGCCGGTTTTGGATATTAGTCTTATTGTATCACCATTCTTAATTCCGAGTTTTTCACCGTCAATGGGGTTGAGTTTTGCGACATCATCCCAGGATTTGTCTCCCGGATCGAGGTCCTTGAACTCCTGGTACCATGGACAGTTAGCGGCACGTCCCTCGCGATTAAGACGCGATTTATAATCGACATGAATAAAGGGATATTCTTTTTCATCTCCCCATAAATAAGGTTCTTCATAATGGGGAATAAACGCAAGTTCACCTCTTGCCAGATATTTGCAGGTTTCAAGAATATCATCTACACTCGTGGAATACTTTTCAGCGTGAGCGGTGAGGGACTCTTTGAGGGTTTCGCTGTAGAACTCAAACTTATGGGTTTTGGTTTTCATATCTCCCCAGCGTTGTCGATATGGATAGGGGTCAGAATTCCAAACCCCTACCTCTCTGAATTCTTCCCATCCGCTGAATTTATCGCCGCCCTGATATTTAGCAGGGTCCCACAGATTATGAGTGGCATATTTAAGTGAATAAAGTGCAAATTCCCTTGCATCAGCGGGGGCTTTGCCCGTTTCGGGGTCTTTATATTCCTTGTAATGCCTCAGGAGATTGTCAAAACCTCTTTCTGCAAGTTTTTCTGCAATCAGCCATGGCATTTCAGTCTCATCAATCCGAACATTCCAGAAGGGCTCAATAACGGGTTTTAACAGGGTAACATGCCGATAACCGTTGCCGATAGATTTTACGTATCCCCATTTTTCATACATATGGTGTACTGAAGGCAAAACGATGTCGGCAAAATGTGTAAACTCGGAGGCATGTGTAGTAATATGCACAACGAAAGGAATCTTGCTTAATGCTTTTTCCCATCTGTCAGTTTGGGGGCAAGAAAAAGTAAAATTGTTGAAGTAGGCTATGGCAACTTTGATTTCATTGGGGTCTTCATTCAAAATACCCTCAGCGGCATTATTTGTAACTACGGCACTGCCCGGCTTGCCTTCTTTCAGGGCAGGGAACTCTTTAGTGCCCCGATGGTCGATTTTCTTGTGTTTTTTTCCGGATTTGGCGATTTCATCCATAAAATCATCCGGCTCAGGAAATTTAAGGGTGTATTCCTTATTAGATGCGAGTGTGCCGCCAATATTATCAACTGAACCGACAATTCCATTTAACGCATGAGCAGCCATAGCACTGTATCCGCCTCTAACCTGCATGGCAGGTCCTCCTCCAACCCAGCAAATGGCATGAGGGGCAGCTTTACCAAAAGCTATGGCAATCTTGTTGATTTGCTCTATCGGCAGGCCGGTTTTTTCGGATGTCCACCCGGGAGTCTTGTCTTTAAGTTCGAGATTCCACCATTTGACTATTCCATTGGTGTGCTTTTCTGCAAAATCTTCTTCGTTTACCAGCCGACCCGGGATGAATTTATTGACGCCGTTTGTGAAATCACCGACGAAATCTTTATACCACAATCCTTCAGTAAGGAGGATGTGTGCAATGCCGACGGCAAGCGCTCCGTCCTGGCCTGGCATGATTGGCAGCCACTGCCCGGCTTTGGCGGCAGAAGCGGAGAATCTCGGGTCAACAACTGCAACTTCGGCGCGATCGAGTACATCCCCCCATGCACTTGTATAGTACGAAACCTGTCTGTTGGCTGAGAGCGGATCGGCACCCCAGAGAATAATATACCGTGCATTAAGCACATCGTATTGTCGATAATCCCACACCCCCTCGGTATAATAAGAGCCAAATTTCTCTGCCTCTGCACAAATAGAACTGTGTGAGATATTATTAGGAGAACCGATTATTTTCGTCATACGATCATAAATAATATCCCGCATATATGAGTAGCGCCCTCTAAGAAGCATATATTTGTGGGGCTCATTATTATTGCGCAATTTCATAATCCTGTCAGCTATTGTATTGAGAGCCTCGTTCCATGATATGGGAACAAATTTGGGGTCTTCGTTTCTTCCTTTCTTAGGATTTGTCCGTTTCATCGGCACTTTGACACGGTCCGGGTCATAGACCTGCTGGAGGCTCAGGTGACAGCGCGCACAACAGTGTCCGAGGTTTACTTTAGAATTGGGGTTTCCCCTGACTTTAACAGCTCGACCGTCAATAACATAAACTTGAACAGAACACCATGATGTGCAGCCTTGACAGGTTGTAGATTTCCATTGGCCTGGTTCTTTGGGTTTGGATTCGGTAGTCTGAGCAAAAGCCCTTAGGGTCGGTTTTAAAACTGTGCCGAGTGCAGCAACGACCGCCGCAGCGGTTGCAGTTTTCAAAAAGCTCTTTCGAGTAATCTTGTTATTATTATCTTTCATTATGAAAATTCCTTCTTTATGCGCTGAATTATGTTTCTTCGCAAATGGTCATAAAAGTTTTATACATCCCCTTTAGTGCTTTTGCTGCCAGCAGGATTAAACTCCCGAATGTAGAAAACTTTGGGTTCGGTACCAAGATGCTCTTTCAATCTCCACGACCGATGCTTAACCAATAGTTTGCTAACAGCACTATTTGGGTCATCGAGATCACCCATTATCCTGGCATTGGCAGGGCAGGCTATGACACAGTGAGGAAGCAAGCCCTTTGTAACCCTGTGGTCGCATAATGTGCATTTTTCAACAATACCCTTATATCGCAAGCCCGAACCGGACCTGAAATTTTCTCTGGCGTCATTATAGTAGGGGATCACATTACCGTTGACCTTGTCAGTCACTTCTTTCGGTGAAGATGTGCAGCCTTTAATCAGCGAGTCATCACTTCTCCAATGATGATGGGGGGCTTCATAATGTCTTGAGATGACGTCATAGGGGCACATGGCCATACATGTCTTGCAGCCGATGCACTTTTCAGGGGCATGCATAGTAATATCGCCGTATCCTTTATGCATAGCGCCGGTTGGACAGCCCTTTATGCATGGAGCATTCTCACAGTGATTGCAAAGTGTGGGGAGAGATTCAAATCCAACGTTTGGAAACTTGCCTTTAGTGGTGGTTTTTACTTTTGCCCAGGCATTACCTCTCTGAACGTTATTCTCGCTCTTACAGGCAATTACACATCCCCCACATCCTGTGCAACGTTGGAGATCTATTACCATAGCCAGTCTTTTACATTCCGGATATTTCTCCTTTGCAGAAACAGTTCGAGCGCCCGCCAAAATAGCCACTCCAGTTCCTCCAGCTTTGAGAAAATCTCTTCTTGACACATTTTTTTCTAACAGTGTTTGACTTTTATGTTCAAAAGATTCCATTAGTTATCTCCTCTTCGCTAAATTAGCTGGCCGCCAACTACTATTATGTAACGCATTGCAAATATTCCGATCAATATCAATAGTGAAGCAACCGCCTGTGCGAAAACATTTGTTCTTGCTTTTAATAGAATTGTCACAGGTACAATGGCACCAAGGATAATCTCAAGGCCAAGAAAGAGGCTGCCCATTCTGCCGGAAAATAAGAATTTGGCAACAGCGGCGGATTCCGTGCCGCCATTAAGCAGGATAACAATCTCGGAAATAATCATTCCAAGTTCAAGTATGATTAGCCAGGCAACGAATCTGCCAAGCTTTGAGAGAAGCTCTGTGTTCTCCTTGGCTACCGAGGATAACATTACCCCGGCTAATCCTGAAATGATTGCTCCGTTTAGGAACAATACGGGCAACAGGGCGGTATGCCAGAGTTCCCTGCCGGGAGCCTGAGCTAAAAGCATGGCAGTATATGTAGCCACGAGAACAGCAAAAGGCAAACCAGCATAGGCAAATTTTTTCGCAAATTTTCCCTGCCCCAGGAAAAGCAGACCTGTATAAACGAAATTCAGCAACCCAAAGATATTCAAAAACCATACTCCCCAGGAAAGCATAGACCGCGGATTAAAAGAAAGAAAAAGCCGCCATGCACGGAAAGGCTGGCCAAGGTCATAAAGCAAAATAAGCATTCCTATCGACAGGGCAATCAATGACACAACTGCACCTCTTTTAGCAAGGGGTTTGAACTCCTTTTTCCAGTAGTTTGCCGCTACGGAAAACACATATGCGCCTGCGCTTATGCCGCCGAGAAAGAAATATGTTACGATCATCCAGTCATAGGCTAAATGTGAAACAGCGCCTTGTTCAGACATTCTCTGGCTCCTTTCAAATTATAAGTGGCTTCCCGCCTGTAATAATTACTCATTAACATCACCTATATAGTAAACCCGGGGCCCAGTTCCAAATTCCGGTTTTAATACCCTCACCTTATTGGCTCGTATAAGTTTTGAAACCTTACTGTCAGGATCATTAAAATTACCGAACGTCCTGGCTCCGTTAATACAGGCATTTACACATGCGGGCATAAGTCCTTTTCTTACTCTGTGTATACAAAGGTTACATTTTTCGGCAATCTCCTTATCAGGATTGACAAACCTTTGTTGGTAAGGACAAGCTGTTACACATAATTTGCAGCCGATACATTTGTTATCATCTATCAGCGCTGTACCATCCTTGCCATAGTAAGAAGCTTTCGTTGGGCAAACATCCACACATGGAGCATCGCGGCAATTATTACAAAGTTTTGGCAAAAAACTTTTCCTGATGTTTGGATAAATACCGCTTTCCCTAATTTTTACCCAGCTGCGCCAAGTACTTAACGGAACATTAAACTCAGCTTTGCAGGCAATTGTACAGGCGTGGCACCCCACGCATTTTCGCAGGTTGATAACCATCGCATAGCCTCTGGCTCTTACAGTCTTGGCAACTGACCGAGTTTTTTTCTCAACGAGCGCAATACCTGACATGCTCTCACTAGCGCTGGTATCATAAGCAGTCGTTTGGGAATCAAATATATTCACTATATTGCTCTTGATATAATCTGCCAAAACTCATTAATTCCTTATGCGGAAAGAAAACAAAACATCCGAATAAAAATACTTACGCAAATGCTGTGCCAATCAATTACCACCGCATAGAACCCGATTTATGCCGTTATTTCTGAAAAGTAGTCTGCGAGATTAACGAAAATTCGTTGGTTTATGTCCAGTGCTTAGGACAGAGTTATAAGAGCATAACGTGGGAACAGTTCTGTTATCTGAAAATAACTTAAGCTATGCTGCTTGCTGCGGAAGATAACGGAAAATCATCAACTTGACGAAAATTGGTTAGCTTCTAAGTAAAAAGAGTCAACAGGGAACGATAACAAGAATATGGGCACCTTGTGGCTCAAGACCTCGAGCAGTTCGGCAGACAAAATACGAATGGCTTTATGTCATCGGAGCAGTTTGCCCACAGACCGGAAAGAGCAGTGGGTTGCTGTTGCCGTACATCAACACCGAGATTATGAATATCTATCTGAAACAGTTTAGCAGAGAGCTTGCTGAAGATGTTCATGCCGTTTTGATTTGGGATCAGGCTGGTTTCCATAAATCAAAAGCATCGAAGATTCCCGAGAACGTTACGATCATAGCCTTACCGCCATATTCGCCGGAGTTGAATCCGGTTGAAAATCTCTGGCATTACCCTCGGAGTCATTACTGGTCTCACCGTGCTTATGCTGGTTACGATGATTTGTGTTTTGCTGCAATAAAAGCCTGGCAGCAGGCTGCTCTTGATTGTGAGATTATTAAATCAGTCTGCCGAGCAAAATATGCTGAGCGCAATTATTAATCACAATTGGTATTACATCATAGCCAACGCATCTTCTGGAAATCAGGGCAAAAAAGCATGCCTATACATTCAACACCTGAAATTGAAACATATCAATTGCGATTCAACAACTCATGTTTAGACTTAAAATATTTTCTATGAAGCAGGTCTTAAGGTGTAGTTGCCCCAGAGAGCCAATTATTAGCAAATAGTGCAAAGTCGACAAAATCTTCGTCGCAGTCACCATCAAGATCGCCCGGGATTGAACCTTCTGGACAATACTTGAAAAAGCCTTCGGCATGTACTACTTCGTCTAACTGTAAGGGCACAGGTGGCTTAAGCTGTTCAACAAATACGCCGATCCAGTTAAGCGCACTAGAAACGCCTGATTCACTGCATCCCACCTGTAGAGTAAGTTTGCCATCAGTAACTGGTACAGTATAATCTGAAAGAACATGACCCTCACTGGCAAAAGTTATTGCAGCATCAATGTTAGGCTCAAATCCACAGCCAAAGACTACGATATCGCCATTTGGGTCTGAAGCGCTTGGACTATTATTAAGTGCAAATGAAAGAGAAGGGCCAGGACACGGACGTGAAAGACCGAATTCAAACGGCACAGTAACATCCCATAGTTCAATCACATTCGGATCAGGGCTGTATCTGTGGTCGAGATGGTATGAATCACAAGTTACAATTATCGGCTCGATGCTGACAAGACTAAGTTGAATCAGCTCAACCGGGATATCAACCTGTAATGTTTTATTGTGTGGTTCACCCCGATGCGGGTCACCGCTAAATTCAGATTCTTCATTCACACGCACCACTATGGTATCCGTGGTTGGTAAACCATTAGCGTCATACCAGGTTGCTGAAACCGGCAGCCAGTTCTGAAGCTCAATATGGGCTTGCCCAATCAGTGGACCACCAAAGTCTATCTGATAAGTAATATCAAAGAAGGAATCTACATTCCACGTCCCATCCGGCAGCCGCCCTAATTGTACCGTTGTTTTAACGAATCCATTGGGGCCAAAAGGTTCATCAGCAAACACCGAAACTTCACCAATATCAGCATACTGGATTGTCGGGTCATTTTGATCGGTTATTGTTCCGCATGGATCATTGAACTGAACATCATGAAAATCATCAAGAATTGCACCGAAACCATCGATGCTGTAATGGATACCGTCTGGGACAGCCACAGCGCCTCCGGAAAGAATCCTCGGAACTACAAAGTATGCAGTACCTCTGGACTTGGCACCTTGACGAATTTCATTAACCTCGTTTACATCAAGGCCGGTCCCGCTGCCGGTATAGCCATACATAAGCCTATTTACGTCGTTTGCATCATATAAATCATAATTTAATGTGAATACATGACCAAGCTCATGGGCTATGGTTTTACCCAACTCATTAGCATCAGACTCAGAACCGACGATTATTACGGGATTACGGTGAATCGCAACCCCAACTGTGTTGGCATCACTCGCATCACAATTTGCATCCGAGATGTCAATTTTAATTCCCTTGCCTGCACCAACTGTTTTATCCAAGACCTTCTGTCCTTCTTTACGTGCGTCATCACGTTCGTCTCGATCTAACCCACCACTGCTGTCAGTATCTGCTGTTGCGTTTGGATCGGTTGCCTTTTTGACAAGCCGAATCTTCGCTTGCGCAAAAACTTCATTGGCTTTAGCGATAGCATCATCAATATTGCTGGCGTCAGCACCATCAAGAACATTAACCACCACTCCAACATCAATCCATTCCTCTGCTGATGGGCTGGATAATGCATCCGTTATACTCAAGAACAATATAGTAAGGACAAAAAACGAAAGAAATGGTTTGAATTTCAATTGATAACTCATATTACCATCCTCCAAAAACTTATAGAGTGCGTTCAAAAAACATACAGTCATTTTTGCTCAAAAATTAGTTGTTTGTGTGTTCATGGATTTGTTTCTGTACCTGTAACGCTTTCCTCGGCGTCCACCATGCCATGTCCATAGTAGTTGTCAAAGCCTTCTGGTCCCATGTCATCTGCAGCATCTATCAGGCAGGCCCGCAGTTCCATTGGGGCCCATGTACCATCACCATCGTAATCGTATTCCAGAGAGACCGTTTCTAACAGTAATGCAGCCGTGCCTGCCACGTGTGGCGAGGCCATTGAGGTTCCGCTAATGGTTTTGTATCCGCCACCTTTCCAAGTAGAACGAATATCTACGCCCGGTGCAGCTAATTCAACCTCTTCACCTTCCGAGCTCCAAGTTGGCGTGCTGTCATCTTTCGCAGTCGCGGCGACTGCAATGACTGAAGAATATTTAGCTGGGTAGATAACTTCATTGGTCGTGCCATCACCATCACCAGAGTTTCCTGCCGCTGCCACCAAAAGCACTCCAGCAGCCTCAGCTGCATCGCATGCCGCCTCGAAAACATCCACGTGTGTGGCTGTTCCCAGACTCATATTGGCAACCTGAATGCCATTGTTAACAGACCATTCTATCCCGGCGATGACATCCGAAAGATAGCCTCGTCCCTGCCTATCCAGCACTTTAACTGCGTACAAGCCGGCTTCAGGGGCGACACCAATTACACCTATTTCATTGTTCACTGCACCTACGATGCCGGCTACATGGGTTCCGTGACCGTTGTCGTCGTCCCATGCATTGGAGTCAACCTTCTGTCCCTTAGGCACGAAGTTTATGCCGCCCTTAATATTGGCTGTAAGGTCGGGATGGTCTTTGTCGATGCCGGTATCAATTACTGAAACTTTGATTCCCAGGCCTGTTACGGGTATGGTCCATACAAGGTCCGCATCAACCCTGTCTACGCCCCATTCGAGGACCTGTGGCATCTGTTCTTCTTCTCCGCCGCCGGCCCATGGTGGTTTAGCCACGGCCTGTACCGGAACATCCGGCTCAATGCTTACCACAGCGGGGTGGTGCGACAGGCCTTCCAATGCCGGTTCGGGTACTCGTATGGCGATGGCCGGGATAAGTTCAAAAACGTGATCTACTATCCCGCCGGCACGAAAAACCGCCTGCTCCGCTGGACCTTTGATGGTAACAATATACCGTTGCATATCACCGGCTTCTGCCTCTCCTATTAGAAATATAAACAAAAGCAACCCAGTGAATAATATTTTTCTCATTTTACTACCCCTCCTTTCATAATTAATTGGCCTTAGTTTGGCGCCGCCACGGCGCACAATATATTTTTTTGTAACCGTTCACGCAGAAAATAAGACGTTTTCAAAAACGAACGATTTTAGCCGATATCTGCCAGCTCGTATAAGTTTATGCCCTTAGGACTGACCGGCTTTCTGACCGAGCACAAGTATCATGTCGCGTATTATAGAACAATAGTTGAATGAATATAATTGTGGTTATTACGTATTTTTCGCGGTTATCTTATTTTTTGTGCTGATTTTTGTGTTGGACAGGAAGCAATCCCATTGCAGCGGCTTGTTTTACCAACTCAACCACACTGCTGACGTCGAGCTTGTGCATAATATGGCTGCGATGTACTTCAATAGTGCGTACTGAGCGGTGGAGTGTTTGGGCCATTTCTTTGTTGCTTTTATCTTGCAGGATTAGACGCAGAATAACCATTTCCATTTTGGTTAGCGGTTTTCCCCTGAGGATATTGTTTAGGTCATTTTGATTCACGATTGATCGAACAAGCGGTACAAACTCGTCCCATTTTATGGGTTTTTCTATGAAATTTACAGCCCCTGCCTTCACCGCCTTGACTGCCAAAGGGATATCGCCATAGCCGCTCATTACAAGAACCGGCAGCCAGGGGAAATTATGTTTGACCTCGTACAGAAGCTCCATACCGTTTTTACCGGGCATTCTTATATCGGTAACAAGCAGATTGCAGGTTTGCATTCGCAGTTGTTGTAGACAATCATCGGCATTTTCAAAACAAGCGCACTCATAACACTCATCCCTGAGGATTAAAGCTATGGCACTTCTTATACAAGGGTCATCATCTACAACAAATACTTGAACATTGAGATTATTCTTCATAATTCCGTAATTCTGCGTTGTTATCGTTAATCCTCTTCATGTTTTCTACCGCTAAGCTTCGAAACCTTGTACTGCAGACTTGATCTCGGTATATTCAGCAAAGAAGCTGCTTTTGCCAGGTTTCCATTAGCCTTTGTCAATGCCCACTGAACCAGTTGATCTTCCACATTTGAAACAGCTTCCGTTATATCTATTTCCTCCAAGTACTCTGTCTGTACAGTCACGACCGATGTTTCCGAACTATAAAAGTTCTTTGGTAACAGTTCTGTTTTTAGATGTCCATTTTTTGATAACACGAGCATACGCTCGATAACATTCTCGAGTTCGCGTACATTGCCTGGCCAGTCATACGTTATAAATTTTTCCAGAACTTCTTCATCAACTTGAGGATTTGGCCGATTAAAACGCCGTGTCAGCTTCTCCATAAAATGGTTGCATAATAATGGTATATCTTCCCTGCGGTATTTTAGCGGGGGCAAATAGATAGGGACGATGTTTAAGCGAAAATACAGGTCCTCACGAAATTTCCCCTGCTCAACCAGACTGGCAAGATTTTTTTTACTTGCTGCTATTAGTCTGAAGTTGACATTTATAGTTGTCTCACCACCGATTCGTTCAAGCTTGTGCTCCTGTATAATTCTAAGCAGCTTAACCTGGATGTTTAGCGGGATATCATCCACATCATCAAGAAAAACTGTCCCCCCGTTGGCTAATTCAAATCTTCCAACCCGTTTTTTGCTGGCGCCCGTGAACGAACCGGCCTCATGTCCGAATAACTCGGTTTCGATTAACTCGGACGGCAAAGAGGCACAGGAGACAGCGACAAAAGGGCCGGAACTGCGGAAACTACTTTCGTGAATAAGACGAGCAGCACATTCTTTCCCTGTACCGGAGCCGCCTTCAATAAGTACATTACTGTCCACATCGGCTAATATATGTATCCTGGCCAGTATATCTCTTATTGCTGCTGATTTTCCGACTAATTTTGTTTCGGTTCTGTCGTGCCCTAATTGTTGCCTGAGTTTTTGGTTTTCTTCAACAATCTTTTTGTGGTTCATCAATCGGTCTAACTTGAGTATCAATTCCTCGGTACTGAACGGTTTTTGGAGGTAATCATAAGCTCCTTGTTTCATAGCCTCAATTGCTGTCTCAACAGTTCCAAAGGCGGTCATCACAATCACTGCCTGATTCGGAGTCTTTTCTTTGATATTTTTTAAAAAGCTTATTCCATCCAAGCCTGGCATTCTGATGTCAGTCAAAATTACATCATAATGGGTATTAGAAACGGCTTTTTCTGCATCCAGGGGGTTATTATGGACATCTACAATAAACCCTTCCTGGCCAAGATACTCTTGCATCACAGTCTGCTTAAGAGGTTCATCATCAACAATCAATAGCCTGCCTTTAGACATTATTGGCCTCCTTCTTGTTATTACTTTTAAGAACGTTTATCAAAATCCGGTATAAATTTAGGTTGCCGCTTAGATGGGTTGGTTTTAATGGCCTTGTGAGTGTCTGTCTGAGATTGCTGCGTCTTGGATCGCAATAACAAACTGGTTCCATTATCAGGAGTTTTAAGCTTTATGACAAATTTTGCTCCACCATTTTGAGTCTTCCTTTCGGCAAGGACAAGTTCGCCACCACACTTTTGTACCAGAGTTCGCGAGACAGATAGCCCCAAACCCGTACCACCATTTGCGGTTTTAGTGCTGAAGAACGCATCGAATATCTTTTTGCTTTCCTCTTCACTGATACCGGACCCCTCATCAGCGACAACAATTAGCACATCACTATTCTCAGAAGTAACTTCAAGATTTATTCGACCACCTTTATCGGCCATCGCATCGGCAGCATTAAGAAGTAGATTCATAATCACCTGTCCGATTGCAACATTATTCCCAATTGCCAAATATTCTCTTTTACATAAATAATTGACAACTATATGACGTTTCTTCATGGAACCGTCTAAAAGTGTTATCGTGTTTATTATCGTATCTCGTATATCAAAAACCTGTTTGTAATTCGTAACGTCCTTTCGTGCCAGATTAAGTAACTGACGGCCTGTCTGCCCGATCCGTTCTAAACCTTGTCTCAGCAATCCGATATACTTGTGAACCATTTGAGGTTGATCGGCAATATTATTAAGGTGATGGACAATCGCTATCATGCCATCTAATGGATTGTTAATCTCATGTGCAATTTCAGCGGCAAGCTGGCCTGTTGATGCCAGACGTTCTGCTGTTAACAGCTTGTGTTCATAATCCAAACGGTTACGTTCAGACTCTTCCAGTTTATCCAACATTTGCCTAAAGATAGCCACAAATTCCTTCACTTCCTTAGTGGGCCCGGTTTTAACATGCTCAAGCTTTGGCCACCTGCCCGAAGTTTGCTTTAACGTTCTGGCAACCTGGTCTAAAGGTTTAGCCACTGCTCGACCTATCAGCATAGCCATTACCAAACCACTTGCGACCAAGAATATAAAAACCAGCGTAAGTTTAATTAAGTTGCTCTTAATGTAAGCGGAAATCGAATCGTGATTGATTCCAAAATGAACACTGCCGATATCGCCATCCATAAGTGGGATTGAAAAATGTACTATCGAGTGCTTTTCTGTAAGGAAATTAGTAACTTGTTTTTCATTTGGTTTTTTTGCAACCAAACCGATGATATTTCCGGGGATACCCTTAGGTAGTGTAGATGCGATAGGTTTTTTTTCTGTATCCAGAACAAATACATATTCAATGTCTCTGTCGCTTGCCCGGGCAGATTTAATTATTTCATTTATACGAAGCCTGTCATTTGTAAGGACCTTTGGCTCGATTTGACACCTGAGGTTATCTGCGAGTACCCAACCTCTCTGCCGGAGCAACTTTTCCTGCTGAGCCGGAAATCCGACGTATATAATCATAGCCATAGTACCAAACAGTACCGATGTCAAAGCAATTCCAGCTAAACCTATAAGAGTACTCAGCTTCATCTATTAAACATCCTTACTTCAAACCATTACCTATTTCCCATATTTCACGGGCAGAATCATATTCACCAGCTCTGGGCCTGCGAAAATATGCTATGTCGAGACCGTCCAGTATCTCCCGTCCCTGAGCATCTCCCGACATTGACAAAAATATATCACAAAGTTTTTCCCTGAAACTCTCTTCCAATCCTTTTGGTACAACTATCGGCGGGGCTCCAAAAACTTCGCTTTTCCAGATAATACGTAAACCGGTTTTTAAATCCGGATGCGTTTTTATGAGTGAATAAAAAACCAAAGAATCCACACCCGCTCCGTCAACCACACCGTCGGCAACAGCTTGAATGGAACGATCGTGACTACCTGCGAAAATAATACTTCCAAAATACGATTCGGGTTCTACGTCAAACAGCTTTTTTACCGCCCATATCGGTACAATACATCCGGTGTTTGATTCGGGGTCGGTGAAGGCAAAACGCTTGCCTTTCAAATCTTCGATTTTATCAATTTCTGAATCTGCACGAACTACAAAAAAACATTGATATTTGAGATCGTTTTTAAATTCAGGCACAACCAGCAACTCCGCAGTTTTGTCTCTTGAGCACATTAAATACGTGCCGGTACAAATAAAGGATAAATCAACTTTATTTTTTTCCAGAAAGTTACGTACATCTAAATATGACGGCCGAAGTACCATTGAAGCTTTAATTTCCATACGTTCAGCAACATAGTCGACAAGTTCTTTGTATGTGCCCCAGGATTCTTCGGCACTGACCATACTTGCTATAGCAAAACGTAAGGTATCGCTATTTGTCTTAAGCGGTTCTACGGCAATCCAGTCGGAAAACAAAACACGCGGGCTTTTGACACGACAAAACCATAAGCTCAGCACAGCTACTATCGCGATAGTACAAACAGCTAAGAGAACCGCAGCAAAAATTGATTTTGATGTTTTTTGTTTTGTGTCCATTTTCCTATAGTTATTAATGACCACCGCCATGCATCATTTCTATGGCATGCGGCAAAATATCCAGAATTACCTCCAAACACTCTCGAACCGCTTTGGTACTGCCGGGCAAATTAACTATCAGAGTAGTACCACGAATGCCTGCTGCCGATCGAGAGAGGACAGCATTAGGGGTTTTCTCAAGGCCTTTTAACCTGATTAATTCAGCCAAACCAGGCACTGTTCTTTCACATACCGCGGTTGTAGCTTCCGGCGTAATATCGCGAGGGCCAAGTCCGGTGCCTCCGGCCGTAAGTACTACATCAACCTTTGCTTTATCAGAAAAGTATATTAGTTCAGCGGCTATTTTTTCTTCTTCATCAGCTACAATTCGTTTTTCACACACCTCGTAGCCATTTTCATTTAATATTGTGTTGATAGTTTCTCCACTTATATCTTTGCGCTGGCCTTTTGAGCAGCTATCGCTGATTGTCAAAATGGCGGCCTTAATCATTTAACACCTCTATAATATCACCCACTTTTATTAATCCACTCTTGATTACTTTTGCAAAAATTCCCTCTCGCGGCATAACACAATCCCCGACCTGCTCAAAAATCGCACAGCGATTGTGACATTCTTTTCCAATCTGCGTTATTTCAAGCTCCAAATCTTTACCAATTCCGAGCCTGGTTCCAATGGGCAGCTCAAGTAGCTCAATACCCGTGGTTGTAATATTCTCGGCAAAGCTTCCAGATGATACCTTCGCACCCATCTCAACCATTTTGTCAATAGACTCAGCTGCTAATAAGCTTACCTGTCTATGCCAGTCAGCTGCATGAGCATCACCAACAATACCAAAGCCAACTCTGACCTCGGCTTGAGGAACATTTGTTTTTTGCGTTCCACGCATTTGAGAGATTGATATCGCTTTAATTGTCCCTTTTATAGTCGCCACTTTTCCCACCTGTTTTTTCAAGCAACTTTATCTGATTTATTACTACGTCCTTGCCAACATATTTGAGCATATCGTAGATTGTGAGGCATGCTACGCTTACGCCCGTAAGAGCCTCCATTTCTACGCCGGTTTTACCTGAGGATTTAACAATCACAGTCACAAAAACCGATTTGTCCTGCTCATCCAGCAAAAAATCAACATCAATAGATTCAATTAAAAGACTATGGCATAATGGAATTAGTGAAAACGTTGACTTTACGGCCTGTATAGCTGCTATTTTCGCTGTAGTAAGCACATCACCTTTGATAGAATTGCCGCTTTTGACAACTTCAAATGCTTCTCCGCCAAGGCAGATTGTTCCACTTGCTTTTGCAGTCCTTATCGTAATATCCTTACCGCTTACGTCTACCATGCCTTTTGATTCCTGCATTTAACTTTCAACCTCCAATTTTCTGCATGTGGAATTCTTTTGCAGGTGAGCTAAATCTTGTATAATTGCTTTTCTCATATAATATTGGTTTTAATAATTTCAATATATCCTCGTCACAGACATTTGTTCTGATGGTCTTTTTGATATCGTAAGATTGAGGTGAATATAAGCAGGGCTTAATCTTGCCATCACTGGTTAAACGAAGGCGATTACAAGTTCGGCAAAAAGATGAGGACCTGCCACTTATAAAACCTATCGTACCAGCTGAGTTTTGTATTCTGAAATATGAAGCAGGGCCTTCGTTTTTAGCAGAACAAATAGGGGCGAGAGGCCCAAATTCCTGCTCAATTATTTCATAAGCCTTGTTTGTTGACACGTAGTCACTCGCTGGTCTTGTATATTTGCTGGTAGGACAATATTCAATGAATCTGACCATTACGGGCATTCGTATGCTCATTTGTGCAAGCGGAAGAATTTGAGAAACGTTAAGGCCTTTCATTATAACACTGTTAATCTTAACAGGCCTAAGGCCGACTTCTAATGCTTTATAAATACCTTTGGTTACTATCGGCAAAAAATCAAAACCTGTAATCTCCTTGTAAGTTTGCCTTTCCGCAGAATCCACGCTTATATTCACTCGTTGCAAACCTGCATCCTTGAGCTCAGACGCTAATGAGTCAAGAAGAACACCATTAGTTGTAAGAGCTAATTCCTCAATCTCTTTAATTCCAGCCAGTTTTTCGATGAGATAAGTGATATTCTTTCTGATCAGGGGCTCTCCGCCGGTTAGTCTGATTTTTCGAATACCGCATTTGGCCAAAAGCCTGGCGATACGTTCTATTTCTTCGAGTCTTAGTATCTCCTCTCGCTTAAGAAAATCACAACCGCATAGCGGATGGCAGTAGACACACCGTAAATTGCATCTATCGATAACAGAGATTCTTAAGTAGTCGGCTCTCATGTTAAATCAGCCTAATCTTTATAATTGTTCCTTTTTTAATTTCAGCAACGCCTATATCCATACTGACCAAACCATCAGCGCCGCACAACGAACTGATATGAGCAGACCCATGATATTCAACCGCTCTGGCTGTCCCCTGCTCTGTTATTTCAACGGGAAGCCATCTCTGTCTTTTAGCTTTTTTGTTTATCAAAGCTTCTTCCAGAGGCATTTGAATATTGAGGGGTTTATAATTGTGGCCCATCAATTTATATAAAAAAGGCTTGACCAGAATTTCAAACAGAACAAATGTCGACACCGGATTGCCAGGCAGTCCAAAACAATACTTTTTCCCCGAAACACCAAAAACTGTGGGTTTGCCCGGTTTTATAGCAATCTTCTCGAACAAAACATCTACTTTATTTTGCTTGAATATCCCCGTCACAAAATCAAAATCACCCACCGAGACACCTCCGGAAACAATAACCACATCGTTTTGCGTAATGGCTTTTTTGAACACGATGTTAATCTCATTGGCTGTATCCCCCGCAACACCATAATTTGTTGCTCTTGCCCCCATACTTTCAATCTGTACTGCCAGTTGAAAGCTATTACTGTTACGTATATGAGACGCCGCGGGCTTTCCTGTCGGGTCAACCAATTCACTGCCGGTAGCAATGACCGCAACGTCAGGTTTTTTCCAAACCAAAGGTTGAGTATTGCCCACCGAAGCAAGAACCGCAATGTGTTGCGGTTTTAAAATCATACCTTTCCAAAGAACGATATCACCGGCTCTGATATCTTCTGCCTTTTGACAAATATTGTCCGCGGTTTTTTCACCTGCAAAACGAATTGTATTTTCACTTGCAGTTTCAACATACTCTTTCATAATTACACAGTCAGCCGCCTTCGGGACCATACCACCGGTCATGATTTTTGAACACTGATTTAGACCAATAACCTTTTGGGGGACATGGCCTGCAGGAATTGTTTCAACTATTGTAAGCTCATTGTTCAAATCTGCTCTTCGACAGGCGAAACCATCCATCGCTGACTTATCAAAAGGTGGAATATCCATATCCGACCTGACATCCTCAGCCAGTATCCGGTTCAGTGCACATTTAAAATCAATGCGTTCTGTGTCAATTTGACGGGCTAAGCTTAGAACAGTTTCAAATGCTTTCTCAAATGGCAACATCATTTTTCTCCATAACAAACTGCTGATAATCTTTCATTGTATTGAGATTCTTAAGCTGCTGACCATAGGCTAAATTGATGTAGTTGACCTTACAATACCTTAAGGGGTCTATTATTCGATAGTTTCCTGAAGCAATTGCTTTATCAATTACGACGAGGGTATTTTTTTTATATATAGCAAAAAGAGGGTCATACCGAGATGGCCCAGCCTGAGGTACCACAGCATCAAAATTTTTGCTTTCTCTGACCATTTGTCGGACAAAACCTATATCAACTTCCGGTATATCGCAAGCTATTACAAAATTAACTTGGTTTGCCGAAACTCTTAATGCCGAGGCAATCCCCATAAGCGGCCCTTTATTTGCATCTTCGTCCGGAACAACTTTTACGCCAAGAAAACTATACCTCGACACCTCATCTGAACTGACAAGAACTTGGTTAAAATGGGGATATAGCTGCTTAAAAATGTGTTTTATTACAGGCTCTCCGTTAACCGCCAGCATACTCTTATCCCGCCCCATTCGCCTGCTTTTACCACCAGCCATTATAATTGCCGTTGCATCCATCCTCATCGCCCACTTGCCGTTAACAATCTTTATCGAATTTATATCAATATCGAATTGTTTGCCGTCATATAGTACAATATCGTCAGCGTATCCAATTACATCCTCGGCTGATGGTTTACATCTGGTTGCCTTGTCATTTCTGACCATAAAAAAAAGCCCAGGCTCAACAACGCTTCGCAGACTATTTGACTCACAAACAATAACCTGATTATTGCCAATCACTTCAAGCAATGCCATTATACCTTCCTTAAGATGGCTTTTTAGAACCCTGAGCCAAAGAACCTTTTTAGCACCTGCTGCCAGCATCCTGTAGGTATCTTTAGTAGAAACGCTGTTCGTTTCCTCAGTAATACAGAAATTTCCTTCAAGCGTTGCACAGACACCACAACCTTTACCGCCGCGAGGACAGCCGCTGTCTAATTCTTTTATCGTAGTTACTTTGATTCCTGTTATGTTGTGCTCTGAACCAAATTTTCTAATTAGTGAGCAGACAAACTCTGTTTTACCTGCGTTTCTGTCTCCGGCACCAACCATTAACATACTTGGAATCTTGATCATTTCAGCACCAAATACTTCTTTTAGTCAATCCAAATAGCTTTTATTTTACTTGAGAGTTTTTTGTTTTTTTCAAAATCTTCAGGTCGATTGCTTCAATGTCGCCAACCCCTCGCAACGACTTAACCATACCAATGATGGTTTCCGAAACAAACGTCTGAACAAAATTGTTTAGCTTGATATCTCTGCCGTTAATCTTCAACTCAACACTATCAGTTATAGACTCTTGATTCTTATCACTTGTCATTGATTTTTCTCCATCAATCAATTATCAAAACGTTATTGTTCCACCAGCAACGATATTACCATTACTATTATACAGCACAAGCCTTTGGCCGGGACAGGGGGCAAATTGAGGCTGGTCGAACTGGACGGCCATATCTGTTTCTGTTATATTAATTAGCTTGCACGGTCGTGGGTTTCCATAAGAACGAATTTTCCCGAATAGTTGGCTGCCGACAACAAGCTCTCTGGGTATGAGGGTATCCTCAGAGAAGAAAACAGTAAACATCGAGCCTACCTGGTTAATCTGAATATTAATACCGTTTTTTTGAAAAGCTTCTCTAAAACCGGAAGTAAGTTCACAGGTTTTTTTATTAAGTTCATTATAAGGATTATTTTGGATAAGATACTTTAGTACAGCAATCCCGGCAGAAGCAACTACCGGATTGCCGGAAAGTGTCCCTGCCTGATAAACAGGCCCAAGCGGTGCCAAATATTCCATAATTTCCCGCTTGCCGCCAAATACGCCTACAGGCAAGCCGCCACCTATTATCTTACCAAGCGTTGTTAAATCGGGTTTAACATCATAAAGCTCCTGTGCGCCTCCTAAGGCGACACGAAATCCGGTTATAACCTCATCAAAAATGAGTACCGCTTTAATTTGGTCAGCTATCTTACGGAGTTCCTGAAGGAATCCTCGCTTGGGAGGTATAACGCCCATATTCGCAGCTATAGGTTCAACAATTATACAGGCTATATCTTTGCTGTATTTTTTAACAAGCAAGCGAACAGTCTCGATATTGTTATATGGTGCTATGAGAGTTTCCGCAGCTATAGATGAAGGCACGCCTGCGGTATCCGGCACTGAAAATGTAGCAATTCCTGAACCGGCTTTTATTAATAGGCCGTCACTATGTCCATGATAGCACCCTTCAAACTTGAGAATTTTATTTCTGCCCGTATAACCTCTGGCCAATCTTATTGCACTCATTGTGGCTTCGGTGCCAGAGTTAACCATTATTAGAAGCTTTATCGAAGGAAAGGCTTTTTTGACAAGCTCGGCAAGTTCGTATTCCGGCTCAGATGACAAGCCATAACTTGTTCCTTTATCGATAACTTTTTTAATGGCTCCGGTTTTGGCCGGATGCGAATGACCAAGAATGAGGGCTCCCCAGGACATCAGATAATCAACATATCTATTGCCATCGACATCATATAAGTATGCTCCTTTTGCTCTTTTAATGACAAGCGGCTCAGAGCCGACGGCCTTAAAGGCTCGTACCGGACTATTTACGCCGCCGACTATCGACCGGCAGGCTTTGGTATATTTTTTTTTGATTAGCAACAAAACCATTTGGAAAGTTCCTTAGCATAATAAGTAAGCATCATAATAGCATAATCGGCGATAGCCTTCCAGGGGATTGTCGTGATAATAATTGATAACCGCCTGCCTTTCATAGTCCGTCAGCCAGAAGTCGCGAGGTATCCAGGCATTGTGCTCGTTAACTTTGCCATAGCGATTGAGCCAGTCGTAATATTTGCTGCGAGTAATTTTAATCCATCTAATCATTCTCATCGCCTTGCTCCCTGTTTTGTCCGACCAGTAACGCACATAATCGACCACTTCGTCCCGTACATCAGGTTCAGCCCAGGCATCGTTCTCATAGGGAGTCCTCACGGACAAACCTCGCCAAGACTTTTTTTTAATGCCACATGCGAGGCCATTATCTCAGCGATCACCTCATCCTTGTTGGCAAGTTTGGCCTGCAGTTTGTCAACCTTTTCCAGCAGCTTTTTAGATTGACTGTCATTGCGTCCTTTTCCAGCCTTCTCGAAAGCCGCTGAGCCGTTCTCAAAAAACTGCTTTTGCCAGTTGTAGAAAACATTGGGGTTAAGGCCGTGCTGGTCGCAGATGTCGGAAACCGGCACTTTTTCGACCAGATGCAGGCGGAGAAGCCTGACTTTTTCCTCAGGGGAGAACTTTTTGCGTTTGTTTGCCATGAGCATTTCCTTTCTTTGATGGCTCAGCCATAAATTTACATACTAACTCAAATTCAGGAAATGTCCAATTCCGACTGAAGCATTACATAGACAGGTGTTGTCACACTTTTTACAGAAACATCGCCCCTGAATCTATCCCACTGGGATGAGACATCATTGCAGTCCGACACATTATCCGTTCTAAACACGCTGCAAAGCTTATATGAATCAATCCCTGTGATAAATAAACCTCCCTCTGCCTCGTTCGGATTGATGACCACTATTACAATGGTCTTATTGTCAGGGCTTTTATAAGCTGAAACCAGTGAAGAGGAATAATTCATCACACCAACCAGCAAATATGTTGGTTTGACAAAACGGGAATACTGCATAAAGGCATAGTATTTCTTCGTGATGCCGTTCTCGACAATACTCATAGGTGTCTGGTCGTGGTCAACTATCACCAAACCGGCATCCCAATCATTAACTCCATATGTCAGGCCACGCCAGAAAAATGAACTGCTGTTTGCCTCTGTTAAAGCCAGATGGATATACCTTGCTGCTGCGATGGCTTTATCTGTGTCACTCATGCCGTCAAAGTAACCTGCTGTAGGATATATCCCGCCGATCTTTATCGCACCGCTGGTCTCTGTCTGCCAGTTTTTAAACTTGCAGCCGGTTTCGTTATCCGGCAACTCGACATTGCCGAGCATGCTTACCAGTGCGGTACGCCCTATGTTCGCTGAACCTGGAACTGCTTTCGCTTAGGATGGCCAAGGAGAACTTTGACAGGGCCATAGAAAACTACGAGCAACGGCTAAAGAGATTAAACCCATCTGAATCCACAAAGAATTGAGAAAGCAATCTGCGTCAAAAATGCGTCAGTCGCCAGTGGTAAGTCATTCTAAAATTCACTTGTTATTTACTTGCTAACCACTTGAAAACCTCATTTTGACGCAAAAAGCGGGCATTAAGTGCTTGTTGTTACTGCACTTAGGAACGGATTTAGGGACTGAAAATCCGTGTGTCGGCGGTTCAACTCCGCCCCTGCCCATTCTTACAGTCCATTATCTATTGTTCGCATATCCATAAACTGGTTAAACCCTCCGGATTGACTATGCGATGAACTGGCTGTCCTAAATCGAGTTCCTAAATCGAGTTCTTGTATGTTGACAGAAGTCATGGTTAATAATAGTCTCTCATAGGTAAAGCTGGTACCGGCAAGGCGAGCGTTGCGAGAGGAACAAGAACGATGCAGAAGATTCATTGGGCTGGGAAAGGAAAACATCGTACCTCCAAAAATTATACGTATGACTTACAAGCTCAAAGGCAGGACAGAAATGTGTTGAAATTATACGCTTTTTGGTGCAGAATACGCAAAAATCACAAAAGCATCTCTTTGGCAGGAATTGGAAATTGAACTAAATTTTTGCGCTCGTAGCTCAGATGGATAGAGCGTTAGTTTCCTAAACTAAAGGTCACAGGTTCGAATCCTGTCGGGCGTATTTCAAAAAATCAACAAGGAATTCCGGACAAAATCTATCGTTAAACACATTTGTGTGATTTGCCGCTATACATGAAGAATAAAGTTTGTCTTTATTCTTTTTTCTGATGATTTTTCCGGGTGAACAAATCGTAAAGTATCGGCATTATAATCAGCGTCAGGATACCGGACACAAGCAGTCCGCCGACCGATGCGATACCTACGCCGTTTCTCATTTCGGAGCCTATTCCTCTTCCGAGAGCCAGCGGCAGCATACCCAATATCGCGGCGAGTGTAACCATAATTATCTGAGGTGCTAAACGAATGACGGGCACTCGATTTTTGAATACTGCCTCGATCACTGTGATGAACCAAACCTGCCTGCGGCTTACGCTGCAATATCGCCATTCGCAAAGCATTTATCACCAGCTTTGAATCAATTTCTTCGCTCATCGACCAGCCAATTATCCGACGTGAATATAAATCCATAACCGCCGCTAAATACAGCCAGCCCTGTTGGGTAGGAATATAAGTTATATCCGCCGCCCATTTGGTATTTACCGCATCTGCCTTAAAATCACGGGCAAGCAGATTTTTCGCAACCGCCATAGTATGATTGGAATCGGTAGTATGCACAAACCTGCGTTTTACGCGTGAACACAGCCCGATTTGACGCATTATACGCCGAACCGTTTCCCTGCAGCAATCTATATTTGCCTGCCGTAAATCCTCATAGAACTTGCGCTCACCGTAAATACGCTCACTGTCAAATAAAACCTCGCTACAGCCTGTGCGATAGTCTGGCGTCTCTGCTGTAAGGCTGAAGGTTTATGGTTTAAGTGGCCGTAATATCCGCTGTCGCTTACCTGCAATACTTTGCACATTGCGGCGATCGGAAATTCTTCATTATGTTCTCTTATCCAGTCGAATTTCATTGCGACTCCTTTGCAAAGTACGCCGCCGCTTTTTTTAAAATATCATTCTCCATCCGCAGCCTGGCGTTTTCCCTACGAAGCTGCTTGAGTTCATCCGCCGGCGAGGGAACCTGGTTTTGAATTGGCAGTTCTGCGGTTTGCTGGAACTTTTTAATCCAATACCTGATGGACAATGCCGAGACGCCGAGTTTTTGGGCGGCATCTTTTAGGGGATAGCTGTTTTCTGTTACGAGCCGTGCGGCCTGTAATTTGAAATTTTTGCTGTAATGTTTGTACTGTGCCATATCGGACAC
>CAYXRA010000026.1:0-37701 GCA_964467525.1 uncultured Calditrichaceae bacterium | reverse complement strand
TTTGGAATTGGCAAAGTCAGAGATACACGCTCAGATTTCGCAAGTAAGAATCTAAAAATCAACGACAACTTTGCCGAATTGTCCGCCTGCTTCCAGGTATTGGTGCGCCTCACGAATCTGCTCGTATCCAAAAACCTTACTCACCGGCGGTTTAAATTTTCCATTTTCGATCAGCTTCAGTAAATCCAGCAGATCTCTCAAAGTACCCATTGTGGATCCGATGAGCTGCTGATGTTTTATGAAAAGTACGCGCAGGTCGATTTGGACCTTTGGTCCGGTTGTTGCGCCGCAGGTAACCAGTTTTCCGCCTTTTTTCAGCGCGCGCAGGGAGTCGGCCCAGGTCCGGGCGCCCGTATGCTCGAAAACAATATCGACGCCGCGTCCGTTCGTTATTTCCTTTACGGATTTGCCGACCGGATCATTCTTATAATTTAAGACATGGTCTGCGCCCAATTTTTTAGCCAGCTCAGATTTTTCCGATGACCCGGCTGTGCTGATCACGCGGGCGCCGAAAGCTTTGGCAATCTGAATGGCTGCGCTGCCCACACCGCTGGAGGCGCCGTACACCAATACCCAGTCACCATATTGCATTTGTACTTTTCTGATCAGCATGTGGTAGGCCGTCATCGCCGCCAGGGGAAAAGCAGCCGTTTCATGCCAGTTCAGTTTTTCCGGTTTCGGCAGAATATATTTCGCCGGTGCGGCAACAAATTCGGCCATCGTACCCTGCATGCTTTCACCGGGGATATGAAAATCAGCACAGAGATTATCCGCGCCGCCGAGACAGTGCGCACAGTGTCCGCAGGAACGGATCGGCGCGACAAACACCTCATCGCCATCTTTCCAGCTAAAATCCTGTTTTACCAGTCCGCCCGTTTCCACAATCGTCCCTGCGCCGTCGCTGCCCATAATCAGCGGCAGCGGTACACCAGGCAATCCTTCTCTTACCCAGATGTCCAGATGATTCAGCGCAGTGGATTTTGTTTTAACCAAAACTTCATCGGGCCGAAGTGCCGGTTTTTCAACCGTATCGATACGGATAACACTGCGATCACCGTGTTCATGAATGCGAATTGCCTGCATACCTTTAACTCCTTTGTAAACTAAATTAAGATACAACAGCAAATCGTAAAAAAACAATAAAGATTTCAGTTGCGCCTACGATAATTATATTAAGGGATGCATGTCTTATTTAACAATTAGATTATTATGATTAGTTCTTATCAGACGCTTGGTTTATCGGAAACCGATGTTTCATTGCTTGAAAAGTACCAGCTCACCTATTTGCTCGATAAAATAAAAGATCAGCAGCAGGAACTGGAACAAAAACGTTACCATCTTGAAAACGTACTCTCAAAAATCCAAAAAGATCTGTCGGCGGCGCGTGATGCGCAAATGAGCCTGCTGCCAAAGGATTTGCTCGGCGTACCGCAAATCGAATATGCCGCCCGTTTCTATCCTTCACAATATGTTTCCGGTGATATTTATAATATCTTTCGGCTGGACGAAAATAACATCGGTGTTTACAATATCGATATTTCGGGTCACGGCGTACCGGCGGCCCTGTTCAGCGTCAGTTTATCACAGATGCTCAGCACAAATATTTCAAATCGTAATCTGCTGAAGGTGCCTGCAAAAGAGCCGCCCTTTTACAGAATCAATCCGCCCGATAAAGTAATACAGATTTTAAATGAGGACAGCTCTTTCAACCGGTTCGGTTTTTATTTTACGATGGTCTATATGATTGTCAACATTAAAGATCAAACCATTCGCTATGCCCGCGCCGGTCACAATCCCCCGATCATTATCCGGGAAGATGGCGATGTGGAAATGTTGCCCGATGGCGGTTTACCCATTGGCTGGGACTTTCCGCGCGAAGATACTGTGGTGGAATTGAAATTAAATCACGGCGACCGGATTTTTCTTTTTTCCGACGGTATTACGGAAGCCACCAACGATATTGAAGTGATGTACTCCGCCGACCGGCTTGTCGACGTATTGTTTGATAGCCGGGATCTGCCCATTGATGAGAGCCTGAGAAAACTCATCAAAGACCTGCAGAACTTCACCGGCCACAATAAATTCGATGATGATGTCTCGATCATCGGACTTCAGTTCCTTTAGTCACGGCGCTTATTTTATACCAAACCGTTCATATACGTAAATAATTAATTAAAGTCTTAAACTGTCTGATTGTGAGCAGCTTTCGTCTGGATACTGAATACAACTTTATCCACTTTACAACAAGTACGTAATAATTTATCCAGCCTCAGGTATCAACTATCTTTTCTGAATTGACTATACGTTAGAGGTATCCAGTCTGGCTAGTTTACGATCCAGCATGCCCCGGATTCCAAAGGTCAGATCGCGGTAGACTTTACTTCGACGTGCTTTGATGCGTTGATAGGCACGCAGAATATCGAGGGTCAGAATAATGCGTGTGCTGCTACAATTCAAATCACCGTATAAATGTTTGCCAACAACTTCAAAGCCTAAAATACGGGTGTGAAATTGCAGCGGTGAATGCACTTCTCCTTCATATACATCGGTTAAAAAATGGGTGTAATCACGGCTGACCACTTCTTTTATAGCACTGCGCATCAATCGTAAAACAACACGAATATTCTTACGATATTTCGGCAAAATCATAAATCTTCCGACCTCAACAAAGCGACAGTGTTTTTTTATCGCTTCCAAATCGATGTCATCACGCAGAGTTACTTCATATTCTTTCGGCATTTCCAGTGGCGGATCATAGAACAAACGCAATACTCCGGCAGGGCCGTTATTGACCGTTGCCAGAAACCAGGAATAACGGTCGCTGTAACCAATATCGACCGGCAATTGGTTTTCAGCATTGTCAATCCATTTTTTTTCTTTCAAAAAAACCGCTTCGATAACCTCTAATGCGGCCTTGCGCTGATCTTCGTCAATAATCTTTGTTACGCGGACTCGGGACATAATGCTTCCTCCTTTTTTAAGTAGCTTTGTATTTCAGCAGTTTCCGGAGCAGTATAAGGATAGATCTTTCCGGACAGTCGTGACAGCTCCTGCATTACCTGATGCGTGATGCAGGCGACAAGCTCCTGTTCGATACGATGTTTTTGACTAAGTATTAAGTGTTCATCTGTGCGGATCAGGGAATAGATACGTCGCTCATCGGCAAATAATTGCTTTTTTCCAATCCTCAAATCAATTCTACCTAATTTTGGAATTTTGTTTTTGTGCCTGCGCAGGGGAAAATCAATCCCTATGGCTATCACCGGTGCATCCGAAGTTAAAATAATTTTTCCTATACCGGGACGCGCTTTTAATAATGCCAGGGGATTGCGATTCCTGACCCCTTCGGGAAAAATACCGATGCTGACGTTCTGTTTAAGTTTTGCCTGACAAGTCTGATAGACATTCCGTTTTTTTAATCGGCTGCGTTTCTTTTCTATAAACCCGAATCTGGCTGGCTTGCTAAAAACAAAAACCGGATCGATCTGATTAAACAACCAGCCGATACCGGGAAGCACGCCATACATCCAGTCAATTAAAAAACTTACCGGTCTGCCCTGACGTTGAAAAAACAGCCAGGCCGGCATCATAAATACTTCAAATGAGCAATTATGATTGAACACAAAAATAAGCGGGTCGTCATTAAGATTTATCTGATGCTTATACTCAACCGAAATCATTTTGCCAAAGAAAATTAAAATAGATTTTAAAATAATCCGGGATAGGCGCGGCAGATAAGGTAACGGTCGGGATATAATGCCTGTTTTCGACGGTAACTTGGATTTCACCATATCAATCATATTAAACTCAATTGTGCAAATCTTAATTATAAAAGAATAATTAAGGATTAGTTTTCTATGAGTATTTTGTAAAGTTGTGGGAATCTGAATATATATCTTTTTATCTAATCTGTCCGTAACCGTACCAAAACCATAGATTAACAATCACGGGCTAAATTGTATTTTTTAATATAACCGGAATCCTGTATCGCGGTATATCCGGAACCTACACTCGGACTAAGCCGCCTGCGCGGTGCGGGAGTGACAGACAATGCAAGTTTTGGGATATGATACACATCCCGAATAAGGCGCAGTCTGATTTTGAACTGCCCTAAGACAATAATTGAATTGGTATCAAATTAGTTTGGTCAAAATCGAATGTACTGGCTTCAGAATCTCATTGTGATTATCAGCAGCTACTTCCTCTCACGAATTATTATAGATTCGGACAGCCATTTATATATTATCAATTATTTTCTAAGCCGTTTTTATTACAACATATCGGCAATGATCAGCGGCATACTCATCCTATCCTATATGCTGTCGCTATTTTTCCCAAATACCGTGGTTGTTATTGCGCTTATTCCGGTCATAAAGACCATTCTTGAAACCATTGAAACAACGCAGGCTGAACGCAAATACAGTACCCTTTTTTGCCTTGCTCTGATATTCGGAGCCAATATCGGCGGTATGGGCTCGATGACAGGTTCTTCATTAAATATGTTCTATATCAGCATCGCAGAATTTAATCAGTTAAACGGACGAGAAAATATAACTTTTTTTTCCTGGCTGGCCCTGGGTGTTCCAGGTAGTCTTGTTTTGTTGCTTGTAAGCCGGCTATTATTAAAAATCATTGAAAACAACAAAAAACTGACCGACCGGCAGCCGTTGTCTGATTATGGAAACAGTTCACGGAAACACCGAAAAATTGTATTATTATTTTCTTTGAATGTAATCTTTCTCTTTGGAATGACGGCTCTGCAGTTTCTTTTTAAGCCATCACCGGTTTTTTATTTTGTGAACATAATCGATATTTCAATGCTGGCTTATCTGTTTATGTTTTTATTTACAGCCTTTATCCGTCCGCTTAAAATCAAAAGCCTGACTTTATATAATTATAATTTTTATTTCTTTGCGATATTTTTATTTTTTTCGCCACTGATTTTTTTATGTGAACTTGGCAGGGAAGTAAAGAACCGTATGCGATTTAATCTGCCCTATCTGAGAGAGCTAAATCATTTTACGGAAAGGTCCGTCAGAAATGTATGGCAGGTAATTTTCCGGCGTCCGGTTCCATCATTGAAAGCACGTAATAAAAATGCACTGATTTCCATGAATCGTCTTATCTATGATTTACCATTTTTAGGCATCGCATTTACTGGACTGATTTTTTTATTTGCATTCCTGCTGCTTAAAATCGGCGACAATCCGGCAACAGCTGAATTTGATGGCTACCTCGTACGCTACTTCGAACAATTATCTTTTTATTCCCTGAATCAATTAAAACATGGATTCTGGCTGCTGCTGATACCGGTTTACTTTAGCATTTTTCTTACAGAGATGCTAAACAATACCAGTGCATTTCTGATCATGGTGCCAATCATTTTAAAGCTTACCGCGGGTATTAATATCGCTCCGGCTATCCTGCTGGTTTTGGTTACGATATCCGCTTCAGGTGCATTTATGACACCCATAGCCACACCGGTAAATGCCATCGCTTTTACCTCGTTTCGTGGTGTATCACTCAAAAGAATGGTCGGAATCGGATTGATGCTCAACTTATTGGCGGGAATATGGATCAGTTCTTTGTTTTATTTTTTAAGTAATTTACAGCATTAGTATTATCAGGAACAGGATATTTTTCACAGCGATGAAAAAAGACAGGATCGATTCCAAACTGCAGGATATTTTAGAACAGGCGGCCGAATTTAATCTAACTCCTAAAGATAAGTTCGTAATTTTCAGCGACCTGCATATCGGCGACGGCAGTATTTATGACGAACATCTGCGCAATAGTGCGCTCTTTTATCAGGTGCTTAAACATTATTATCTGAAACATAACTATCATCTTATATTGAATGGAGATATCGAGGATTTACAGAAATTCGTTTTATCCGATATTCAAAAACATTGGTCTCGGCTCTATTCAATCTTTCGTCAATTCAGTAAAACTACAACTCTGATAAAAATAACCGGAAACCATGATTTTACATTAAATCAAATCAAAAACTATTCCTTGTTTCCGTTTTTAGGCCAGGCTGTAAGGCTAAATTATGAAGGAAATCGTATATTAATTTTTCACGGGCATCAGGCGTCCAACCTCTTTGACGATTATCATCATACACTCGGTTTTATTTTCCGTTATATCGCCAAACCCATCGGGGTAAAAAATCTGAGTACGCGCTATAACAGCCGACGCAAATTTACCGTGGAGCGCCGGGTATACGAATTTTCCAACGCCAATCGCATCGTATCCATCATAGGACATACACATCGTCCGCTGTTTGAATCCCTTTCGAAAGTAGACTCACTTAAATTTCAAATTGAACGACTTTGCCGCGATCATGGCCCGGCAAAATTGGACGAAAAACAGCAGATAGAAAAACAAATCGCAATACTGAACCACCATCTGAAGCTATGCATCGAAAAAAACAGAAGGGAAAGCAGTACCAGCAGTCTCTATAATTCAGGTTTGCCGATTCCCAGTGTATTTAATTCCGGATGCACCGTTGGAAAAAGAGGTATTACCGCACTTGAGATCAGGAATAACTCAATTTATCTTGTCCATTGGTTTGATGAACGCAAAGCAATGAAATATCTGAGTCACAATAACCACGAACCGGAACGTTTGGATCAAAGCCCCTATTTTAAAATCATTTTAAATGAAGACCGGCTCGACTATATTTTTTCAAAAATTCAATTACTTACCTGAATAGGTTTAAATCATTTTTGATTTTTGCAACAGGGCAAACTCCTGCTCAAAATTCGGCGTAAAGACATCGTTGCCGATCATTTTCTTTATCTCGAAAATGGTCCAGAATCTGCCCACCTCAATCTCATTGCGATTAATTTTGAAAGGGCCGTTATGATTTATGCTAAAACTGTGTACCAGTTCGCTTTCATGTTTGTTGCGCATAAAATAACGGAATAATGCTTTCGGATGATTGATACTAATGCCCAGTTCCTCCCGGGCTTCGCGCGCCAGCGCCTGATCGACCGACTCGCCGCTCAGTACGTGTCCGCCCACGGCCGTATCCCAGTATCCCGGATACAAGTCCTTGTTTTGCGAGCGTTTCTGTAAATACAGCTTACCCTGGTTGTTGAATATATGCAGATGTACGACAGGATGTATTAATGCGGGATTGCCGTGTACGGCACTGCGCGGCGCTTTGCCTACAATCTTGCCTTTCTCATCAACCAGGTCGAACCACTCTTCATGGGCGGCAGCCATTTTAGTCCGATCATTAAAAGGTTTTTTAAAAAACTTCATATAAATCCACTGCCCGGCGATGATTAGCCCGAAAAGAATATAAAACAATCCGCCCGAAATAAATGCCCAGGCTTCTTTGCTCCAGAAATAGGCTGAATATACAATGAGCAGGGTGTGGATAAGCAAAACGACAAAAAGCAGGCGACTGAGCTGGCGCATCATTTTAAGCTGGGCGGGCTGAAATTCCACCTGACCCATATATCGCTTGCTCATATTCAGGAGCAGCGGCCTGGAAGAGAAAGCATGCACGCCTACCAACACAACAAGAATCAATTCAATAAGCGCCGGTTTTAATTTGAAAAAAAGTTCATTTTGCAGAATCAGCGAAACCGACCCCATAAGCAGTATCAGCGCCGTATCGAAAAGAATCATTTTTTCTATGCGTCGAAAACGAATATAGTAATAGATCATGTATAAAAGTCCGGCAACGATGGCAACGATCAACCCCGCTTTCGTACCGTAGAATTCATCGACCAGGATAAAAATGAAAATCGGTATAAAACCAATCGCAAAATTTTTGAGTAATTCATTTTTTGTCAGCATAGGCAGTCCGTTTTATTTGACAATTTAGGCCGCGGCAAATTTATTTGCAATCTCAGTTACAATGCCATCTGTCCAAATCTTTAAAAGATAAAAAAAGGAATTATTAACCATTTATCCCGTTAAATGATTTCAACACCTGAAAAGCAATTCAATTATCTGAATTTATAATTATTTCGCTGATTATTGTTAAAAATTATTTTAAATTTAATAAAATTCGTTTTGAATAAAAAAAACTATTGTATTATATTATAGTTTGATTGTATCGAATCAGATCACACTTTTTTTTTGATGGAGAATAAAAATTGAAAATCGATGTAAAAGATCTAAAAAACCGTGTTCCCGATATCATTTTTAAACAGGGATTGGAATATTTCAAAGAAAACCGGGTAAAGATTAAACAATATGATAATATTTCGGTTTTGGCTACCGTGCAGGGAACCTATCCCTATGTGATACGCCTGATGGCGGACGAGCATTCCTTCGACGCCACCTGCAGTTGTCCATATAATTATATCTGTAAACATGCCGTGGCTACGGCGCTTAAAATTATCGACGAACAAAGCACCAAAGACCAGAAGCCGGCAACCGAAAAATCGAACTGGCGCGAGTACTTTGAAAAACTAATCGCCATTCAGCAGGTCGACAGCGACTTTTCACAGGAGGTGCGCTGGAAACTGATTTATATCATTCACATCCTGGAAAACTACTGGAATATTAAGCCGGTTAAAGTTTACATGAAAAAAGACGGCACATACGGACGCATTCAGGAACCTTCCTTTAATGAATTATCGGAACAAAATGTTTTCAGGACATCCGGCGATTTAATAGCGATTTCCTATCTGGAACGTTTGCAGTCCCAGCAATCATCCGTTTATTACCGCGGCAGACTGGAGACCAGTTATCTGGACTTCGGTCTCGATGCAGGACAAATTTTTACGTTGCTGAATACCAGTGAACTGCACATAAAAAATGAAGACGGCACTATTGGAACGCGCATCCGTTTTGGCAGGAAACCCTGGAATCTGGTATTCAAGCTGCAGCTCGATGAAGATGAAGGCTGTTACACTTTTCAGCCTTACTTCAAAAGAGAGGATAAAGAAATTAAAATTGATAAAAGTACAAAAATTTTAACGGTGAACCCGATTTGGTTTTTTAAAAATGATAAATTGCATTATTGCGATTTTCCGCTCAGCTATTTTTATATCAAATCGTTCGTCGACGAAAATATGAAAATCGATTTAACAAAAAATGAGTATCAGACATTCATTTCCGAGTATCTGGCCAAGCTGCCGATTTTTCCTTACGTCGAATTTCCTCCGGGCATCGAGGTCAAAGAAATTACCGACATCAGCGGTAAGAAGCTGTACATCGAAGAAATGGATGATCAACTGGTTGTGTCGCTTTCACTGATGTATGATAATATTGAAATTTCTTACAGTCAGCCCAGCAATCAGCATCTCCATTACGACACGGATACGAAGCAAATCATGCGTGTACACCGCGATCATCACGATGAGAACGTTATCCGCAGCCGGGTGCTGGAAACGGGGATAACCGAGGATACGCCGGGACTATTTTACGCTGTATTTGAGGATGCACTGGACTGGCTGTTTGACGGCCTGCCCGCTCTGGCCAAACAGGATTTCGAGATCATGGGAGAAGAAAGCCTGGTTCGCTTTAAGGTTAAAAGAGCCAATGCCAATTTTGGTGTCAATGTATCATCTGAAACCGACTGGTTCGATCTGGAACTGATGCTGGAGTTCGACGGCATTGAAGTTACGCTTGAAGAGTTGAAAAAAGCAATTAAAGCCAACAAAAAATTCGTCAGACTAAAGGATGGTTCACTCACCCGGCTGCCGGAAAAGTTAATCGAAAAACTCAATTACATGCTGAATTTCGGCAAGGTGGAAAACGGTAATATTCGTTTTGCCAACCATCATCTTACGTTTATTGACCGTCTGCTGGCTGAGGCGGACAACAAACAGATGGATACGCTCAGCAAGGAAAAACTAAGCAAACTTGAGGAATTCGATAAGATACAAAGCTGTCCGATTCCGGATAATTTTTCCGGCGAGCTGCGTGACTATCAGAAGGCCGGCTACGACTGGATGAATTTTCTAAAGGATTTTGCCTTTGGCGGAATTCTCGCCGACGATATGGGATTGGGAAAAACCGTGCAGGCGCTGGCCCTTTTGCGCAATGAAGTGAATAAGGCGCCGAAATCACCCAATCTGATTGTTGCTCCGACTTCCGTCATTTTCAACTGGATCAGAGAAATGGAACGCTTCACCCCGGAATTAAGCTTTCTGGTACACTACGGCACGAGACGGTCCAAAGATTTTCGCAGAATCAAAAAATATCCGCTGGTACTTACCACTTACGGGCACCTGCGCCGCGATATTGTTTTTCTGAAAGAAATACCCTGGAACTTTGCCATTCTGGACGAATCGCAGAATATTAAAAATCCGACATCCGAAACATCCAAAGCCGTGCGCCTGCTCGAAGCGAAGAACCGAGTGGCTCTGACCGGAACACCGGTTGAAAATAATACCATGGATTTATGGTCGCAGTTTGCCTTTATTAATCCCGGGTTGCTGGGCGATCAGAACTTTTTCAAAGATGCCTTTATGCGTCCCATCGAAAAAGAACAGAACGTGCAGGTTGCCGCATCGCTTAAGCGACTGATATTCCCGTTTATTCTGCGTCGTACCAAGGAAGACGTGGCTAAGGAACTGCCGCCGAAAATTGAAAATGTGCTCTATACCCCCATGTCAGACGAACAGCAGCGGTTGTACAACAAATGGCGCACCGCCTATCGGGATGATTTACTTTCGGAAATTGAAAGCAAGGGTCTGAATAAATCCAAATTTAAGGTTTTGGAAGGACTCACCAAACTGCGCCAGATTTCCTGTCACCCGGAACTGGTGGATAACAAGTACATCGATACTTCCGGTAAATTTGACGCCTTAATTGAAATGGTGGAAGAAATCGTTTCGGAAGACCATAAGGTACTGATATTCAGTCAGTTCGTTCAGATGCTGCATATTATCCGGCGTAATTTTGACGGAAAGAATACGCCTTATTCTTATCTGGACGGTTCGACAAAAAACCGCGAGAAGCCGGTTAAGGAATTTCAGGAGGATGAGAATATCCGGATATTCCTGATCAGTCTTAAAGCCGGTGGAATAGGACTTAACTTAACCGCGGCAGATTATGTGATTCATTACGATCCCTGGTGGAATCCGGCCGTGGAAATGCAGGCCACCGACCGCGCCTACCGGATCGGCCAGACCAAGAAGGTATTTGCTTATAAACTGATATCAAAAGACAGCGTCGAAGAAAAGATTGTAAAATTGCAGAGTAAAAAACGGGAGCTGGTCAAATCGCTGATCAGCACCGAGGAATCGTTCTTCAAATCGCTGAACAAGGAAGATATCATCGAATTGTTTGATTAGGCGGATTTCGGGGCGGCCAGTATGAGGCCGCCCTCTTATCCATTTTATCTCAGAAGCAGCATCTTCTTAGTTTTTACAAAATTAGCTGTTTCCAGACGATAAAAATACACGCCGCTGGCAACAGACTTTCCACTACTGTTATGACCATCCCATTGTATCAAATGATCTCCACTACTTATTTTTTTATTAACCAGCGTTCTCACTTTGCGTCCGTTTATATCATATATGGATATCACAACATTCCGGGGTTCAGGTAATCGGAATCGTATATTTGTAACCGGATTAAACGGATTGGGATAATTTTGAAACAATCGATAATTATCTATCATTTTTCCGGAAGCTGGATCAAATCCCAATATATCATTTGAGAAACGGTATTGATCACCATCCTGAAAAGCGCGGAATAAGTTTAAATAAAGCGTATCCCCTTTTTGGGGATTTCTATCTCCATAATCCGGAGAAAGTTTGACTTCCCAGGTTGCAATCAATGAATCCTTTTCATCTTTGGTCAATAGAAAAATTATATCTGTTTCATCCGAATCATCTTGATTAACAGTAAATTTACCATCTTCTCCATCAATTTCACCAAAAAGAAAACTGACCGGCTCCCCGGTCAGTATATTTGTGATTCTAAAATTAACCGCCTTCGATTCCAGATATAAATATGATATATAACCAGATTCGGAAGTATCAATCCCCACATCACCAAAGTCGATGCGGTAACTGGCTGGTTCTTCATACCCTAAGACATCAAGAAATACCGCTCTGCCGAACCTAAAGTCAAATATCAAGGAATCACTCCAACAGGAAAGGGATTGATTAAGCTTTGTATTGTCATTTTTTATAAAAAGACGAATACCGTCAAATAATGGTCCTTCCGCAATACCCTGAACAGTAGTTACCGCCGAATGCATTGTTTTATTCAGGCTTTCATCGATTACATCGTAAGAAGTCTGACCATTCTCATCAACAATAAAATGGACCCCGTAATTATGGTCGGTAATCGCCTCCGTATCAACAATTCTGGCCTCAATAATACCTGTACCGATTGTTGATCTTTGTATTTTTTCAGAGCCGGTCAACGGCGGATGCGGATTATCGATGCCAATTTCCTTTATAACATCGATAGCGGCGTCACGGCCATGGCTAATTTTGGCATAAAGATTATAATTTGTGGAATTCGGAAATTCATCCGTATTCCAATGAAATATACCTGTATTATTCAACCCGCTTTCTACTGTGTATGACACTTCTGCTTCAGGAATTTCCAGATAAATATGTATATCTACCTGATCCCCGTCTGCATCACCTCCAATCCACTTTATTGGTACGACGCCATTGTATGTCGTATTTTCAACAGGACTGGTAATCATAATTTGCGGCCTGGCCTTTTTGATATTATTAATAGTGAAAACGCTGTCGGTAACAGCCTCAGCATAGTAATTTTCATTATATGCGATCATTTTGAGTTGATTTAAAACACCATCGTTCACGATGTTCGTGTTCCATAAATAACTGCCGGTATTTTCCAGGTCCGCGGCAATGGTTTCCCAGCTATTTCCGAAATCATCACTGAAAAAGAGCCCGACAATCAAATCGTCCGGCTGGTTTTCAATCTGCCACTCAATCTGCACTTCGCCTGAATGGATACTTTCGCCTTCGGGAAAAATAATTTGAGCCGGTAATTTTTGTTTACCCGCAAAATATATTTGATAGGCATAGCGAATATGTTCCAGTTTTCTTTCAATGGCCTTTCTGTTTTCCCCCATCGAAACCGCTATCATGCATCGCTGAAATTCTCCCCTCGGCAATGGGAAATACCCCACTGAAGCATGCACATCGTATTCTCCCGTACGGTTCTGCACATTAAATACGCCGGGCGTCATAACTTTTTGCCAAAGTTCGGTATCGGATACGGTTTGAAAATTGATTGAGAAAGCGGGTAATTGTACTACGCTTGTTAAACCAGTCTGATTTGTATTTTCCGAAAAATTACAATAAGGCGTTTGCAAAAAAATCACAGCGGCAACACCGACCGTATCGCCGGCCCAGTATTCGGTTCCGATGCCGTCGCGATCCATACAATAGATTACATCATTGTCCAGATCAACGCTGGTACAATCATCCTGAGAATCACCGCCCAATAGATCAGCAATCCACAGTGCTAACGAAGCGCGATTGATATCTTCTGTGCCGGCGTTAAAAATATCATACAGGAAGAAGGCTTCGTCGGGCAAGCCTTCCATCTGAAAGGCACGTTGACTGACAATAACGCCTAAGCCACGGCGTGATGAATCGGTGCTGTCCGAATAGTAATCATAACGGTCGTATAAATCGTCCGACATATGCGTATACGTTTCCAGCTCAGCCTTAAATATATTTTTACCCCAAAAGCCATTCCAAGAACCAATCCATCCCGGATCATCGGGATCATCTCTTTTATCAAGCCAGCCGCCATCAATAGCACGCGGCCATGAACCGGGATCGTCGCTGCGCGCCAAAACTTTGTAAGGATTGTCAGGATTCATATATCCCGGCACAGGCTGAAAATTCCATGGTTGCCCTACGGGGCCTGTTCGTCCAATAGCAACACTTACAATCCGGATCGAATCGCCATTCATATCGACCACTTCACCACCAATCCATGGTGAGATAAAATGAATATGCTGACGCTTACTCTTTTTGGGCCATTCAAAACCATATTGTCCAGGCGAACTGCCTTCCCACCCGAATACACCACAGTTATGAATGGTGACTCTTAAATCGTTGGCGTCGAGATTTGCATGTCTTCTAAAGTTCGGATCGCCTTTTTCCAAATCCGGTATGATCTGAGCATTCAGATTCAAAATTACAGTAAGGCAAAGTAGAGAAACGGAAAATGGAATCTTTTTTTTAGGAAAAACTATGCTCATTCCTAATCCTCCTGCCAATAATTAATCTAAAAATATATTCAACCAGGCATAAAAACCTAAAACGAATTATATTATTTTTATCCACCAACTTAAACCAGACAATGCATCAAATGCATTTTATATTGAAAAATGCCAATTTATCCGGTTCAGCAGATCATAAATTGATAAATCTTATTCCAAAAAACAATTTGATCAGGCTCTGTATTTACGGGAATAGTAACGCATAAAAGTCTGCTCGACTAACAGTTCGTCTTCGCTCTTCCCATCTTTTTTGCGAACTGCCAGTAAATCTTTAAGTTTATATTTTTTCAAAAATTCCAGATCCGTTTTATCCAGATCGTCATTATGGCCGAATTCCAGAATTTCGATGAGTACGTTTAGGGGAATGTTCTTAAACTGATAAACCACATAAGGCTCAAAGGCAGTGCCGGTTTCTTCCTCAAGAATTTCGATGACTTTTTCAATGGCCATGCGGTCGCGGTACTGTCGCCGGGAGGTCAGGGCGTCAAATACATCGCAGACGGCTAAAATTTTGCCCCCGAGGGGAATCTGCTCGCCTTTCAGTTTTTTGGGGTAACCGGTGCCATCGACCTTTTCGTGGTGCGACGAGGCCAGTTTGGGTATATCGCGCAAATGACTCTGAAAATGAATTTTACTTAATATACTGTTGCTCAGCGTGGCGTGGCGCTTGATGATTTCATATTCCTCTTCAGTCAGTTTTTTATTTTTAAAGAGCACCATTTCCGGTATGCCCAGTTTACCAATATCGTGTAATAATGCCGCATAACGCACCAAATCGATTTCTTTCTTACTCAGGCGCATCAGACGGGCGATTTCCACGGAATAAAGCGTAACCCGGCGCGAATGGCCGGAGGTAATATAATCGCGGGCATCGAGCGTGGTCGAAAGCGTCTCGATAAAGCTGATGAATGATTTATTCAGCTCGTCATACAACTGGGCATTTTCGATTGAGGAAGCAGCGATCGATGATATTGCCTGCAGCAGTTCTTCATCGTTTTTCGTGAAGGGGCCGTCAAATTTATTCAATACCTGAAAAACGCCGATAATTTCCTTCAGATTATTGCGCATGGGCATGGTCAGCATGTTGCGTGTTTTGTAACCGGTTTTTTTATCGATTTCCGGATTGAAACGGTCATCGGCATAGGCGTCAGCAATATTGAGCACTTCGCCGGTACTGGCCACGTGTCCGGCAATACCTTTATCCGCCGGAAAACGAATCTCTTTGTCCAAACCGACGGCCACTTTAGACCAGAGTTCATTTTTATCTCTGTCCAGCAAAAATACCGTACAACGGTCTGCTTTCAGGGTTGCCCGGACAACATCCATTATTTTAAAAAGCAGACTGTCGAGATCCAGTACGCTGGCAATGCTCTGGGTAACCTGCAGTAAAGAGTGCAGGCGGGCATTCTCGTCTAACAGTTCTTCCAGATTCATGGTGCGTTCTACTTTTGTTTTTATCACTCTAATTCCTCGAAATCCGCATCTTCAATTTTATCGGAATATTTATCCTGGATATTATCTTTGTCTTTTTCATCGCCTTTGACATGCGGATTTTCAATATTTTTTACAAAAAGCGGTTTAATTATTTTGTATATGAGATAGCCAAGTATGGCATACAATATATAACGAATAAACATATATGTCTACATCCTTTTTTGCGGTACGTAATAACGCGTACCGCTTTGATGATGATTGATTTCAACTAAAATATCCCGGTAATCCTGCTCGGAATGAACAAAGTCCAGTTCATCGGTATTTATGACCAGCAGCGGCGTTTTATTGTAATGAAAGAAAAATTTATTATACAATTCGTTTAGGGCGTCTATATATTCCGCTTTGATATTTTTTTCATAGGCGCGCCCCCGGCTGCGAATGTTGCTCATCAGGCGACTGGTCGAAGCCTGCAAATAAATGACCAGATCCGGCGGAGAAATTTCTTTTTCCATCAGCAAAGCAATGCCGTCGTATAACTTCATTTCTTTATCCGAAAGATTCAGCGTAGCAAAGATGCGGTCTTTTTCAAAAATGTAATCGCTGACGATGCGCTGTTGGAATATATCCATCTGATGCACGCTCTGAAGCTGCTTAAATCTGCTCAACAGGAAAAAAATCTGCGTCTGAAAAGCGAAGCGGTCAGGATCATCATAAAAATCTTCGAGAAAGGGATTTTTGTCGAATTCTTCAAGTATTGTTTTAGCGCCGATTGTCTTTGACAACATACTGGCCAGTGTTGTTTTACCGGCGCCGATGACGCCTTCGATTGCAACGTATCTGAATTTTTCCAGCGACATATTCTACCATTTTGTTTTTAATACAACTACGGAAGATTGATCTGGGCAACTTTTAATCAGCTCATCGATATGAACCGCTTGTTGATTCCGATATTCCGGAGCAACATCTTTCAGGGGCAGCAATACAAAAAGTCGCTGCGTTAAAGCCTGATGCGGAATATTTAAGATGCTGCTGTTTATCTCAGCACCCTCCCGGTCAATAATATCAATATCAACTTCCCTTTCTGCCCAGCGGATGCGTCTCTGCCGGCCAAAGCGTAATTCAATCTGTTTAATTTTTCTGAGCAATCTGTATGGGGAACACACGGTATCCAACCTACAGGCGGCGTTTAGAAACCGCTCATATGTTATCCCGCCTAATGCATCACTTTCATAAATTTTTGATTTCTTTTCTATACGACCCAGCCGCGACAATTGTTCGATTCCCTGCTCAAGTGCAAATTCCCGGTCGCCGATATTACTGCCCAATGATAGGTAATAAATCACTTTTTGCCTTTAATTTCCCGGAAAATTTCAATCTCCACATAATCAAGGAGACCATTCAGCGGCACATGCGGCTTGCGGACACGAATCAGCACATTCAGAATACCGGGCAGCGCTAAGATTTTATTAGCGATTTTCTCAGCCACGGTTTCGATTAATTTAAATTTATAATTCTCGAAAGTATCCTTGGCGATTTTGTAAATGGACCGGTAATCAATGGTATTTTTCAGTTTATCCTGCATTGCAACCGGTTGCAGGTCACATTTCACTTCGATATCAACTTCGAACTTTTGTCCCAATTCACGTTCGGCTTCATAAAATCCGTGGTGAGCATAGAAGGTCATATTCTTCAGTCTGATCGTATCAAAAAATTGCTTCATTGTTCCGTTGTCTTTCCCGCAGTTTGGATAGTTTCAAATTATACCGCCTGACTTAGTCATATTTAATCCATGCTGAATGCCGGATACTTCCTGCATCAATCTTTTCAACATACATTCTATCAATGAAAAATATGCAACCGCCAGGTTTTTCAAAATGAATTGAATTTAATGAAATTAAATAGATAGGCGAATAGTGTCAACAAAAAATAGTAAAAGCAGAAAATGGAAGATTGGATTATTGGAATGATGTATCAGTGAATTGCCGAATTGTTCAATTAGTATATTAATGTATCGTGGGATGTTAAAGCTTTCCGGATAAAAATGTACTTCAATTCTTACCCCCATTGCGCTGGATGAATCTAAATTGAGCAAAAAAAAACGGGACATCCCTAAAGATATCCCGCTTATCTGGCTGGTGCAGATTTTTTTTAGTACATTCCGCCCATACCTCCGGGAGGCGCCGGTGGCGCGGGGGGATTTTCTTCCGGTTTTTCGGCGATCAGCGCTTGGGTCATAAGCAGCAGTGCGCTGACAGAAGCGGCATTTTCCAGAGCGTTTCTGGTCACCTTAGTAGGATCGATAACACCGGCTTTCAGCAGATCTTCGAATTTCTCTGTCTGGGCGTTAAATCCGTAAGCATCTTTGCCTTCTTTTACTTTATTGACGATTACAGACCCTTCCAGTCCGGTATTGTTAATGATCTGACGAATAGGCTCTTCTAGCGCACGGCGTACGATATCAACACCAATCTGCTGATCGCCTTCCAGTTTCATATCATCAAGTACCGAGACCGAACGCAGCAGGGCAACGCCGCCGCCGGGAACGATACCTTCTTCAACTGCGGCGCGGGTTGCGTGCAGGGCGTCTTCGACGCGGGCTTTCTTTTCTTTCATTTCCACTTCCGTAGCGGCGCCGATATTGATTACGGCAACACCGCCGGCCAGTTTAGCCAGACGTTCCTGAAGCTTTTCGCGATCATAATCACTGGTCGTATTTTCAATCTGTGTTTTAATCTGGCTGACGCGGGCTTTGATATCCTCGGTGGCGCCGGCGCCCTCAACAATCGTCGTATTATCTTTATCAATACTAATGCGTTTTGCCGAGCCGAGGTCGTCCAGAGAAGCATTTTCCAGTTTAAAACCGGTTTCTTCACTGATTACGCGGCCATTGGTCAGGATGGCGATATCTTCGAGCATCGCTTTTCTTCTGTCGCCAAAACCGGGCGCCTTAACCGCTGCAACTTTCAGTGTGCCGCGCAGTTTGTTGACGACCAGCGTAGCCAGGGCTTCGCCTTCGATATCTTCGGCAATAATAACCAATGGTTTGCCGGTCTGAGCAACTTTTTCCAGAACCGGTAACAGATCTTTCATGGCGCTGACTTTCTTATCATAGATAAGAATCAGGACGTCTTCCATGGATACTTCCATATTTTCGGAATCAGTTACGAAATAAGGAGAAACATAACCACGGTCGAACTGCATACCTTCGACAACTTCCAGATGGGTTTCGATTGATTTGGCTTCTTCAACGGTGATAACGCCGTCTTTACCAACCTTATCCATGGCGTCGGCAATCAGGTTGCCAATGGTTTCGTCGTTGTTGGCCGAAATCGAACCAACCTGGGCAATTTCGGTTTTACCGGAAATATCTTTGGACATGGATTGCAGGTTTTCAATTATTTTTTTAACCGCTTTGTCAATACCGCGTTTCAGCTCCGTGGGATTAGCGCCCGCGGTAACGTTTTTGAGCCCCATATTGAAAATAGCCTGAGCCAGAACCGTGGCCGTGGTCGTACCGTCGCCGGCAACGTCGCTGGTCTTGGAAGCAACTTCTTTGACCATCTGAGCGCCCATGTTCTCAAACTCGTCTTCGAGTTCGATTTCTTTGGCTACGGTAACACCGTCTTTGGTTACCGTTGGTGCGCCGAATTTTTTATCTATAACCACGTTACGCCCTTTGGGACCCAAGGTAATCTTTACCGCTTTGGAAAGGGTATCGATCCCTGTTTTCAGGCTTTTCAGGGCTTCGGCATCGAATTTAAGAATTTTAGCTGCCATTTAATCCTCCGTTTAGTTTATTGTTAATTGTTTTGGTAAAACTGTAATTTTAGATAATCTTTTCCCGAAATAGTTACAGAATAATATATTTAATATTCCTTTAAAATATCTCCACTCCTTTTCCACATCCCATCAATATGGGAAAAACCGCGATCCTTTTTAACTGCTACATTTTTCAGATTAGCACTCTCGATTGAAGAGTGCTAATTTAAAGTCATTACCCTTTTTTTTCAAGTCCTTTGCATAATTTTTTATTGTTTGATTTCTCCACTATCAGCCGGCACAATTATTTATGTCAGAACTATGATAAAGTAATCCGTTTTAGATTTGATTTAATATTTCTGAAGTTTAATCAGTTCGCCATGTCAACGCATAATATTCTCTTTCTATTTCATGTTTAAATTCCATCAGAAAGATTCAATTCCATTTCGGGGAGGAAATTCTTTGCTGCGGAAGATCGCGGGCACCGGAATGACAACTTATTTTTCCAAATAAGCGTGACATTGCAAATTTGCCGGTTTTTGCCTTGAAGCCCAAAATGATATTAATTATATTGACAAATCATCAGCGAAATTTTAAGCAGTTAACAAAATCTTATATATTTCAGAGGATTCCTCAGGAATATAAAGTTAAAGATGATGGATTGTATGACTGGTAAATCAGCAGAACCGACTAAATCGCATACAAGAATATTTTTATTTACCTGAAAGGATTTTGCAATGAAAGCGCTTATCACCAGCGGCGGCAGGGGCACGCGGCTCAGGCCGCTTACCCACACACAGAACAAGCACCTGATACCAATCGCGAACAAACCGATTTTACACTATGCCATCGAATATTGCGTTGAAGCGGGCATCACCGACATCGGCATTGTTTACAGTGCGGATTCGCAGGCGGTACCAAACGCCATCGGCGACGGATCGCAATGGGGTATAAATATTACCTACATTCCTCAGGAAGCGCCGCTGGGACTGGCGCACGTGGTTAAAATTTCACAGGATTTCATCGGAGACGATTCCTTTGTTTTTTATCTCGGTGATAATATGGTAGTCAGGGGGTTAAAGCGCTTCATTGAAGCCTTTGAAAAGCAAAAGAGCAATTGCCACCTGACCCTGGCCAGCGTCAAAGATCCGGAGCGTTTCGGCGTGCCTGAAATCGTAGGTGATCGCATCGTGCGCATAGAGGAGAAACCGAGTAATCCCAAAAGCCAGTTTGCCGTTTCCGGTATTTATATATATGATAAGACTATTTTCGAAGCCGTAAATAATATACGCCCCAGCGCCAGGGGCGAACTGGAAATTTCCGACGCCCATCAATACCTTCTGGATCATGGTTATAAAATTTCCTTTTCGGAAATCACCGGCTGGTGGAAAGATACCGGAAAACCGTACGACCTGCTTGAGGCCAACCGCCTGATCCTGGATAACATGGACGGGTCGATTAAGGGCGATATTGATGAATCCAGTCTGGTTACCGGTCATGTACAACTCGGCGAAGGTTCGCGAATTGTAAACTCAACCGTGCGCGGGCCGGTTATTATCGGTAAAAATACTTTGATCGAAAACAGCTACATTGGCCCCTTCACTTCTATCTACGATCACTGCCACATTAAAGACAGCGAGGTTGAATTCAGTATATTACTCAAAGAATGTAAAATTATCGACGTCAATATTCGTATCGAACACAGTTTGCTGGGCAATGATGTGGAGATTATCAAGGCCGAAGGCAAGCCGGCGACCCACCGTTTCCTGATCGGCGATCAGAGCCGGATTGAGCTCCTGTAAAATTATCGGCATCAGTTCCCCCGGAAACTGATGCCAAATTGCTGTGAAATAAAAAACTGAAAATTAATTCACGAAAATTTCCGGCCCGAGTTTAGCGTTTAGCATAAAAATTAGTGTTTGAGATATTTCATATTTTGAATTAAATTCACAGCACGACCCAAACCAAAAACCGGGAGGGATAATGTCTTACGAAAATATTCTTTATGAAAAGAAACCACCCTATTCAATAGTCACCGTGAATCGTCCCGAAAAACTGAATGCCCTTAACACCGCCACTTTTGCCGATCTTTACGAGGCCTTCAGCGCAATCAGCGCTGATGAGGACATTAAAGGTGTAATGGTTAAAGGCGCCGGTGATAAAGCCTTTGTTGCCGGGGCGGATATTTCTGAAATTCAGTCCCTTTCGCTGGAAACCGGCGTTGAATTTTCAAAAATAGGACAGCGTGTCTTCAATCTGGTAGAAAATCTGACCAAACCGGTTATCGCCCTGATCGACGGATTTGCCCTTGGCGGCGGCTGCGAATTTACCATGGCCTGTCACTTACGCCTGGCCACCGAAAACGCAAAATTCGGGCAACCCGAAGTCAATTTGGGATTGCTCCCCGGTTACGGCGGCAGTCAGCGTCTGCCCAGGTTAATCGGCAAGGGCCGCGCACTTCAGTTGCTGTTAACCGGCGATATTATCTCCGCGCAGGAAGCCTATCAAATGGGTTTGATCAATCAAATCGTTGCCGAAGATAAGCTGATGGAAGCCGGCGAAAAACTGCTCATGAAAATTTTGTCCAAAGGGGCGCTGGCCGTGAGCTATGTTCTGCAAAGCGTAAACCGCGGTCTCAACATGACTCTTCCCGAAGGTCTGGCCCTGGAATCCGACTTTTTCGGCCGGGCCTGCGCCAGCGAGGACATGAAAGAGGGCGCCAGCGCCTTCCTGGAAAAACGCAAACCGAATTTCAGGGGTAAATAATCTTGAATTTGGAATCACCAAGACTGCTGGTTTTTTATGATCAGTCCCAAATCGCCGATTCGCTTTTAAAGATTCTCAAGGCAGAAGAAGTCACTTTTCATGAAGCGACAACGGTTAAAGCACTGGGTGACCTGCTCATCGAGGAAAATTTCGATCTGTTCATTCACATTCCGGATAAATCAGCGCAAAATTTCAATAAATTTTTGCCTGCGTTTGCCCGCGATCTATCCGCTTCAATATCCTGGTACATCGGTAAACCGGAAAATAAGCCGGAGTTTGAATTCGATTTCAATACCGGCAAACAGGATCTGAGCACGGAAGATCAAATGCGTTCTTATCTCTCAAATGTCCTGAATATAGCAAAGAAACAAAAATCACAGGTTGAACTCTCTTCCATGCTGCTGCATGATTTACGCTCGCCTACCCAGAGCATCCTCGGATACCTGGAATTACTGGAAAAAGAAGTATTCGGGGATATCAATGAAGGCCAGCATCAGATTTTAAACAATGCCATCGCTTTGGGTGATTCCATCATTGATCTGATGGAAGAGCTGGGACAGGTTTATCAGTTTGAAAAGAATCAGTTTGAGCTATACAAGAGTAAGATTCATCTGCGTCAGCTCATCGATGAAACCCTGCGCACTCTCTGGGTTCAGGCCGATCGCAAGAATATTAAATTCGTCCCACAAATTGCACCCGATTTGCCGGACATCGTTGCTGATAGCCACGGACTGCAGCGCGTGCTGACCAATCTCCTGACCAACGCCATTCAATACAGTCCGGAAAAGGGAACCGTGCGTATCGTTGTTAAAACCAAGACCTATCCTTCCGGGCAGAAATGTATTCAATTCCGGGTAATAGACTCCGGTCCGGGAATTCCGTCCGACCAACTAAGTTCAATCTTTGACAAGTATTACCGCATTCAGGACCGCAAACGCAAACAAAAGGGTCACGGATTGGGACTGTATATTTCAAGACTCATCGTAGAAGCGCATAACGGTCAAATCGGCGCGTACAATAATCGTGAAGGCGGTTCCACGCTTTATTTCGCTCTGCCCCTGCCTGAAACTGAGATCTGAAAAAATCCGCACATTTAGATCAGGATTATACGCTTTAGAAAAATCTGGCCAGACTGAGCCCCACATAAAATCCCGGCCGGTCAAGCCGCCGGGTAAAATCGATGCGCAGCAGGCCAAAAAGGCTGTTCACCGAGATACCGATTTCATGATGGAAGCGGTCGGGATAATTGGGCCGAAAATTTAATGTGGTATCATCATCTATCCAGGTACGGCCATGTCCGCCGTACACAATAATACCCACGCCCTTCTTTGCCAGACTGCGCAATCCGATGATTTCAAAGGGAACGGTTCGGAAATTATGTTCCCAAAACAGGGCAACATATTTATCGCCTTCGTAGGGTCGGCCTGCAAGTGCATGCAGAGTACCGAATGGGCTGAAGGCATACAGATTACCGTCGATTTGGAAAAAATTCTGAACCGGAAGCTCGCCAAATGCATAACCGGCGGCCAGTCGTACATCAAAAGCATTGGGCAGAAGCCGCCGTTTCAGGAAAGTAGCAACACGCCAGTCCATTCTTAGCTCAAGCTTTGTGAAATCATAATCTCCACCCCAGATATCCGGGGTGCTGTTTTCAATCTTTAATTCAATCCCCCTCTGACCAACGATGCCCAGTGGCGCAAATTCGTCACCATAATTGAGTTTGAGCTGCACGGATCGCAGATTACCCGGCTCAATGGCCGGATTGGGGCGCTGCGTGTAATTCCCGTTAATCAGACTATAGTCCGCCGATTTTTCCAGCGATGAATGCCATTCGTCTTTTACGGTTAACGCCCAGCCTACGTCGTATGTATCATTAAACCGGCTGATTTTTAAGTGGCCGGCCCGCCGCCAGTAGTAATCAAAATAATCGGCCCTGGCAAAGAGCGGCAGTAAACTGACCATCGTTTTGGAATAATTGAATGAGCCGCCGCGCTCGTGCGTTCCGATTAAATATCCGGCGCTGACATCGATATCATATTTTTTACTCAATGTATATTCGAGCTTAGCGCCATAGGTCCAGTTTTCCGGACCGCTGTTCCAGGCCCCGTAAATCTTCCATTCCAATAATTTCATCAACGTACGGCTGTAAGTCAGTCCCAGATGAAACTGATCGACACGATTATACCAGAGCCAGGGTGAAAAACCATCGGCCAGTTTTCCGAATAGGCTTTTTTTCGTGGTATCCGGTGAATCACTGCCGTCCTCAATTTTAATAAAACGCGATAAAAATCCCTTAGGTTTAAAGGCTTTGACCATGGTCATCGTGCTGTCGATTTCTTCGTAGGCTTGTTCCTCATCCTGCGAGAATGGAATCACCGGTTCGGGTTTTTGTGTAAATAAATTTTTATCCACCGAAAGGGAATCGACAGTGATCAATTTATCCGATTGATAAAGCGTATCGGGTAATGGGATATTTACCTGATAATTAGTGAGATGGGAAATCTGATTGTATTTGATCTTCGGAAATTCCAGCCCGGTAAATGCGATTTTGATGGTACCGCCGATACGCACATCCACGGGAAGCCAAAAGGATTTCCCGAAATTACTGAACTGTTGATTGTAATAGAGATCCCACGATTCTATCGGCGGCGGGAATAGTATCGATTCGCTGGGTTTGAGACGCACATCGATCATGGCGTAAGCCTCATCCAGTACGGAAATACGGCCGGTAAATGTCGGCTGTAATTTGGTGCGGGGAATCACCTCGATGTCATAAACCACTTTATCGTCGATGGCCCGCCGGCTTTTGAGCTTAAAGCGGTAATAATCGAAGGCCTCGGGATTGGTAGGACCGACCATGTTAAAACCATTGATTTCGATGTCATCATCGTAAAAATTAGGAATGTGACTGGAAACGGCCCAGTTTTGTTCCTGTTTCATGTTATTGGTCTGGCGTCGCGATTTAATGACCTCCCGCGATCCCTTTTCATCATCCCAAAAGGCTTCTGTCATACTTTCGGCTATGGAAACAATCCCGGAATCATTGGCGAGCACCAGCCGCGAATAGGCTTCGGCTTTAAAGGTATTGAGTTTTTCGCGCCAAATCTGCTTGCGTTCGATTACTTTGCGCATGATCGACATGGCCGGATCCTCGGCGCTCACATAGATCGCTTCGCCTTCGAGGATAACCGGCTGCATACCAATATTCAGCGGTTTATCCGGCGGCGCATTCAGGATTATCCGACTCGAGGCATAGCCGATATAGCTTACATGGAGGGTACAGGGGAAGTCTTCGATTTCCAGAATAAAACTGCCGTCACGATTAGTGATAGCCCCGCGCATCGTTCCTTCGATCTGAATATTGGCCGCCGGCAGCGGTGTGTCCGAATCGGCATCGCTCACCTCCCCGCGAATGACATCGCCGGCATAAATGATAAACGGTGTTGCAAGGATAAGAAAAAGCAGCGTTACTTTTTTAAGCATGATTATATTCCCGGTGTTAGACTTATTGCAGGTACGTAACATTTACCGCCGGGTTGCAGAAAATTGTAGTTGCAATCGAAAGATAAATCCGCAATGTTTAAATCATACAATCCTGAGTCATGTATGAAATCGCACGCTCCGGCAAATCCGGATTTATTTAATCAGGAATAGCTTTCCCTGCTGACTTTGCAACGTGCCCGTTGATTGAAAAACCGTTTTATAAAAATAGGCGCCGCTGGGTAAATCGGGAACACTGAGCATAATATCATGCTGTCCCGGGGTGTTAAACCGCCGCCTCAACTCAAGCACACGCTCGGCAAGCACATTATACAACTGTAACCGTACCTCGCCGGCAGAGGGAATATAAAACCGTATTGTTGTGCTGGCATTAAACGGATTGGGATAATTTGAAATCAGCCTGAAGTTATCCGGACGGAGTGCCGGATCATCAGTTGCAATTGCCGTTTCATTTAAACCAAAGAAATCGGTGACCGCACTTATTAGTGCGTTTCTACCATTTTTATCATAAATGGTTTCAAAAGGAAAACCCATGTAAAATAATTTGGCCGCAGCACCACCCTGAAAAGGGCCGTCAAAATAAATCGCGGCAACTTTCCCGTTTCCGTATTTCATGGCCGTTTGACTGCCGTTGACCGGTTTGATCACATCCGGATAATCCTCGGGATAAACGCCGTGTCCGCCGTCATCGTAATTCAGACTTAATCCGGAAAACGGCGTGCCGTGCTGTCCGTTCACGGTGTACGATTTGGCATCATCTTCCACATATTCGGCCTTCAGAATGTCATTAAAGAATGCCTTATCGCTGCTGCTGCCTTTATTATCCAGATCCCAGGCAATCTCCGATCCGCTGACGAACAGACGCCCACCGTTCTGCAGATAATTCTTTACAATATTCTGTTCATTGGAGTCGAAGGTTTCGTCGGCGGTACTTTCATCTCCCAGAATCCAGAAAACGGCTTCGTAATTCCCCAGTATAACATCACTGCTGATTACACTTTCATTGGCCGCGCTTTCAAAAGGAATTCGCTTTGCCTTCAGGGCCTGACCCAGCGTTAATACAAAATTATGATAGTTATGGGGCCAACTGCCGTAACTGGCGCTGGTGCGGTCGAATCCATCGACAATTAATACTTTCGGATGACCGTCCAGCCGGTAAATACCGTAGCCATCGGAAGGCAATCCCTCGGAAGTCTGATCGCTGGCCGAAACGGATTTTAAACGATAATACAAATGATGATTATTGTTCAGCGAAAACGCTATCCTACTGCTGTCGGTTGCCAGAGCACTTTCAAGTGTCCAGCTCTGACCATCCGTTGATGTGTAAGCGTTAACCTGATAAACATTTTCTTTACCGCCTACTGTCCAGTCTAAACAGACCGGGTCGTCTCCGCTGAAAGAATGCAGCGTCGGCTGGGGAATATTACCGGGACGGCCCTGCATGTTGATGTAGTAGCGCGGCGTATAGCCGACGATTGCGCTGTAAGAATAATTTTTATAGGATACACGCCAGTTATAACCGGCCGCTTCCACCATGTTAATCGTTCCGTCATCATTATGTTTGACGATCATCCGGACATGGCCCGGTTTGTGGCAGGCATCGCCCGGTCTGGTCTGTTCCCAGCTCTCATAAGGCTTGGTTATATCGTCATCCATCATCCGCGTGGAATAATGGGAAGGTAGTTTCCAACAGCGCGAAACAAATCCCGAACAATCCACGCCCACGGCCGAAGGCGTACCGGAAGTCTTCGATGTATAACTGTCGCCGGCATATTTGCCATTGGCCAGCCCGCTGACAAACTGGTCTATGGTCTGAAATCCGCCCCACTTGTAAGGTACTTTGTCATGCGTACCCACAGTCACCCAGCCTGGCGTGCGTACGTAATGACCGTAGCTATCGATGATCAGGCCGCCGGTCAGATTTTCAGCGGCACAGTCCCATTCCAATTGAACATAACTGTCGCCGGTGACCAAAGCCTCTTCTTCGGTGACTTCCGGATAGACTGTTGGTTTGGGTAACTGCTGCATCAGGTTGCCCTGGGCCGGTTCATCAAATATTACTGTTTCATTTTTATACAATTCATAATACTGATCCGGACAGTGAAATCGCAATGGTGACTCGGGATTATCTGCTTCGGGCAGCGTCCAGCGGAGTATTTCCAGGCCCTGTTCCGTTGTAATCATCTGATAAACCGAACCGGACGGATCGATATACAGATCGCGAAAAGTCCGGGCATATCCGCGAGTTGGCAGATTGAATGCAGCCAGTTCGCGACCCGTCAGGGTAATCACCCGCAATTCCCTTTCGATACTGAGCGGAACTTCATTTTTAAATTTTTCAATATTGAGATATAAGCGGTTCCGGTTATCCAGGGCAACGAACTGAATGCTGGCCAGATTGTTTGCGGGGAAATCGAGTGTCAATACCGTATCAATGGCGCCATCCTGATCTAAAATGCGGATCTTGCCGCTGCGCCGGTCTTTCTTTACGGTTTCGATCAACCGTTTATTCTGACTGAGATGTCCGTCTGCGGCAGCCGACATATGACCATCGGACAGATTCTTTGTGATATTGGTACCATCGGCAAGATTAATCCCGACGGTTTGATTTTCGACGGTTTTGATGCTGCGGATAATTTGCCGGGCAGGGGGATTATAGATTAGTTCTCTGTTTCCCTTTTCAATCCGGAATATTTGGTTGTTTTCCAGTATAATATAGTTATTATTTGAAAAATACAGAAAGTCATCGCTTAATGAATGTATCGGAAGCTGTTCATTGAGTTGTTTATTTTCAAAAATTTTCAATAGTCCGTTCTGATTATCCAGAATCAGTATTTTATCATCGATAACACGAAACGCCGCCGGTCCGTATAATCCCTCTGGCGCCTGCCTGATGCCCACGGCTTGCCCCTGTTCTCCCCAGTTTAAATTAAGTACCGTTTGCGGTTCCTGCGCGGTTAGCAGCGCAACCAAAGTTAGTATGATTAAGATGGTCAATTTTCTCATGGGTATCCTTGTTTTAGTGTTTCTGATAAATATACATTAAATTATGGAATGCAACAAAAACAGGGCTGCGATGGTTCCCTGTATGATCTCTTCTGTTTAAGCCGAACCTTTTATTCGTTAAATCCTAAAAGCAGATTGCTCTGATCTATCTGAAAATTGTTGTTGAGCAATTTATAGGCGTAATAATTCTTCAGTACTTTGCGCACGTAATCGCGCGTTTCGCTAAATTCAATATTTTCGATGAATACATCTACCTGATCCGATCCCGGAATTTTCTGCCAGCGATTAACCCGGTGCGGTCCGGCATTATAGGCTGCCAGTATCCGTTCCTTCTGTCCGTCAAAGCGCCGGTTAAGCTGCTTCAGATAAAGTGACCCGAGATGTATGTTCAGTTCGGGATCATACAACTGTTCGTTGGATTTCAGCCTGACACCGGCAATGCGGGCCAGCTCTCTGGCCGTCGGCGGAATTATCTGCATCAATCCGTAAGCATCGGCCCAGGATTTGGCGCGGGCATCATAAAGGCTTTCCTGTTTAATCAGACCGAGCACGAGTTCAGGTTCCAATCCGTAACGATCGCTGTAATGATCGATAATCGTGTCATAATAATAGGGAAAGCGTTCCTTTAAAATAAACGATTTTTCACGGTAGGATTTATCACTGTAATATTTTCTGTTGATATAATCGTAAACTCTGAACGCTTTTCCGTAAGCGCCGAATTTCTTATAAATTTCCGCCAGGGCGATCCATTCCTCTCTTTTTTTTGCGGAATGCGTGATATTGGATAACGTCAGAAATGCATATTCTTTACCCAGCAGATCGCGTACTTTAAATGCGGTTTCAAACTGATCCAGCAGATTGGCCAAACCATTGGCATAATAGGTTAAAGGATTGGGCGAATTTCTGAATTCCCGGATCATTTCCCAGCTGCTGTCGATATGTGCTTTGTTCAGCAGGTAACTTTTCATGGTGTAATAATCATCCCATAATTCCTGCGCCAGATCGAGCTGCAAACGCCGGGCAGTTATCGTATCGCCGGTCACTTCCCGACACAATGCCGACCAGTACTGAGCGCGGTTCACATGCATATCACGCCATTTTTTAAATCGAATGTTTGTAAAAACACGGTCGGCATCCTCATAGCGGCCCAGACGATACAGCGTAAAACCTTCGCGAAAATAGGCCTCGGCTGCATAGCGACTACCCTGCCAGCGTGAACGCACGTCCCGGTATAATTTCATGGCCGATTCCGGTTCGTTCAGCTCTTCGTAGAGCCAGGCTGATTTCCAGACCGCTTCCGGGGATATACGGCGGCGCGGATAGCGGTCGGCATAGTCGAGATAAGCTTCGATGGCCTGCTGTTTATTGCCCATATTACGCTGTATTCTGGCCAGGTATAAGCGGATGTGCGGTTCAAGTGATTTATTGTTGAGCGTGGATAACAAATTACGAAAACCGTAAAGCGCCGTACCATACCGGCCTTCGGAATAATAAATTTTTAACAGGTAGTAGCGGGCTTTTTCCCGGTTCACTTCTTCCGGTTCATTTTTGGTATAGCTCTCGAGCAGACGCCTAACTTCACTGAACCGGCGATTATCGGTATAAACATTTACAATTTTAAAAAAATGTTTTTCGAAGAATTCAGGCTGATTCTCTTTTAATTCATTTGCCAGCCTGAGCGTTTCCGGATCGCCGGGATATTTTCGGATGACCTGGTAAAACTCTTCCGCTACCCGGGCGTTTTTTCCTGATTTTTGGAGCATTTTGGCGGCACGTATTAAAAAATCGGCATTGCGGGCGCTGTTCACGCCCTGCTTTTTGGCACGTAAATAATATTTGCGCGCCCTAATGTAATCTTTTTTCTGTTCCAGTTGTTCAGCTACCGGAATGAGCAGCGAATCGGATAAGGGATGATTTTCATATTTTTTGATAAATGCCCGCGACTGATTCAGGGCTTCTTCAACTGAATCGATGAGCCAGAGACTACGAATGTAAAAATAATTACTGTATTCGGGAATAAACTGGTACCTTTCGGCAAGTTCTTTAAAATTTGCAGCGCTTGTCCGGTAGTCACCGGAGCGGAACGCCGCATAGGCATATCGAAAATAAGTATTAAGATCCGGTTTTTCGCTGATCCGCGTAATCACATCACTGTAAGTCGCGGCAGCCTGTCCATAGGCGGCCGAGGCGTACAGACTATCAGCCTGGCGCAGCGTTCTGGCAGTTTCCACGGATGCAAATGGGATAACAACTTCACTGTGTGAAACCTGCATCACCAGCCACGCAAGTACAAAAAATAATGAGTATGGCGCTTTATAAAACATTTCTCTTCCCTGAACAAATTAATCTCATGATAGTATTCGACCCTTTTCATTTTAATTTAATTTTAAACAGGACATCTGATCAGGTTCGTGATACAAGGCAAAAAATCTATGCTTGTCAATAGTTTTTAGCCCGTATCAAATTTTAACCACAATTATTCAACGCCGATTGCTTAAATCAGATTCCTTTTATTTTGAGAAAGTTTTGTACAGCAATCTCTCAAATGAGCATACACCGGACCGGATAAATGCTATTATCCCCCTTGTGAAGCATGCAGTTTTGCGATCTAATGCACGCAATTTATAAGACTTTGATCACAATGATGCTCATATCATCGTGCTGCACGGCTTTACCGACAAACTTGCTGACGGCTTGAAAAATGTGGATTAAAATGTTGTCCGCCGGTTGATCCGAATATTTCCCGGCAATCTCGAATAATTGTGACTCACCCCACTCCATATGGGAACTGTTCATTGCTTCAGTCAATCCGTCGGTATACAAAATAAAAAGATCGTCTTTTTCAAGCGGCAAAGTTACATCCTGAATCATCCGGTCAAACTGCTCGCCTTTATCGAGTCCGAGGGCCAGGCCTTTGGGCAGCACCTTTTCCACTTTGCCGGTTTTTATGCGCCGCATGAGCACCGGATTATGACCGGCTCTTGCCAAAACAAGCTGTTTTTTATTCAGATCAAACACGCAGTAAACCATGCTGATAAAGGTGTTCCTGCGGGCATTATCGTAAAACAGATGATTTGCGGCCTTAAGCACTTCGGCGGCAGAATCGAAATAGTGAGCCAGCGCATTTAAAAATCCCTTGGTCAGGGTCATATAAAACGCAGCCTGGGTGCCCTTTCCGGAAACATCACCAATGGCAACCGCATATTTGTTGTCTTTCAGTTGAATAAAATCATAATAGTCGCCGCCGACTTCCAGGGCCGGCAGGCAGCGTGCAGCGATATCCAGCTGACTGAAATCAGGCATTTTATCCGGCAGGAATCCCATCTGAACGTCGCGGGCGATTTCCAGTTCGCGCTGCAGGCGCTGACGTTCATTGATATACTTTGTGAAGGCCGGAGCAATTATATTTTGATCAAAACTGGCATCACGCGTGAAAAGCGTTGTTATACTAAACATGAGAATAACCACCAGCCCGCCGGCCAGAATCCATCCCGATGTAATTAAATCAGCATGCCCTGCAGAAAACAAGCCGATGCCGGAACGGGATATTATAAATGTGAACAGGGCGAAAAAGGCAGTCAATACATCATAGCGATAAAAAGCGATGATGAAAATCAAGCCAACGAGGATATAAATGAACAAAGCAACCTGGATTGGAAAAATATTATCACTGAAATACAAACTGAAAACCAGGGCGCCGACGGGCATATACAGCCAGCGCAGTTTTAAACGCTTTTTTAGAATAGATAAAAAGAGAATGACGAAAGATACCAGCATGTTCAGAGCCACCACCAGACTATGTCCCAGTTGATAAAGTACCGGACTACTCACGGTAAACAAATTCAACAATGACCGGTTATCGAAATTGAAAGCAAGGTTAAAAAGATAATCGAACAACCAGACCAGCACAAGCATCATGGCAAAGGCCAGACTGCCGAAAGCCGTTCCCCTGATGATGCTTTTCCCGATAGCCGAATGCCGCAGATAGCCCTTGGTCAGTAAATCCAGTGAAACAAATTTATCCTGCCAGAGATCACGGCCCAGGGACTCACACAGCGCCCACATGACGATGTAAGCAGCCCCCATGAACAGCGGCCCTAAAATAACTGCAAACAGGAACTCATATCCCGCATCCAGCCGGATTTGTGAAAGCACCTCCAGCAGCGTACCCAGTGCAATAACAACACCCAGAATAATCGCCATTTTGAATCCGATCTCATAGGAACGGAAGCGTTGAAATCCTTCGATCAGCGCCAGGATAATCAGTATAAAGAAAGCCAGCACCAGACCAATTTTTGTGATGACAAGCAGGATGTTTTCATCGCGGTCGGGCAAATCGTAATCCACTTCCAGACCAGAAACCAGATTTCCGGCGACGCTGATTTTCAGATAAATTTCCTTATCCAGTTCGGCCAGGCGACTTTTGAATGTGAACTCGTGCTCGGTGCTGTTTATCCGAACGTCACTGGTTTGCTTTTCCTGTCCGGCTTCGTCATTCTCATCCCCGATCGTCAATGTAATATTGCCGCTCTGACGGGAGGTTGTTTTAAAAACCCTGACGCTGTCTTCGATCAGTGTTTTGTAAGGCGTATAGCGATTCAAAAAGGAAAGCGCCGCAACCTGGGCCTGCTCGCGGCTGAGTAACTTCAGACGCATCGTATCCGGCAGTGTCCAATTGAGCGAAAGCAGATTGCCCCGCGTATCAAAGTCCATCTTCAGCGACTCGAACATTTTCTCATCGATGTTTTCCATAACTTCATCCGATTCCGATGCAAATGGAAAGGCGCTCTTCGGATACCACTTCACCTTAAAATAATAGGCGGGAATGCGGCTGCGGATCAGTTCATTGGCCTTTCGCAGACCGAACTTCTCCTGCAAGTATCGCAGCAGGGCCGGTCGCTGGCGCAGACTGATATCGGTGACAAAAGCACCCGACTTCAAATTCAGTTCCGAAGCAATCTGCCGGGCTTTTTCCGTAATTTCCGGACGATCGTTTTCAATGCACAACGCCCCCACCGGATGGACGCGCTGATATAAATTTAAAATAACCGCAAAACTGATGACGATGATCAATAAAAATAAAATGAAGCTGTATTTTTTCATTTCCAATCCCTGAAAAATTCCTTAAGGAACTCTACGTAAACAACACACGCTTGTTTATTTTTTTTCATCAAAAGGCCACGCATCTTTACTTTTTAATTGTTCGTCGATTTTGTGTTCTTCCAGCATGCGGATGGTTTCCTGTTCCGATAAGCGTTCATGGGTGATTTCCTGATCATTGGCCAGCCCGGCTAAAAGGACCCCGCATACTGCCGCCGCCTCGCAGAGATACTTCAGGCTAATTTTATCAAAGGTATCGCCGGCCGAGTGATAGTAACGGACACGATCGTCATCGATGAAAGTGGTTAATGTAAATGACGGGATGCCGGCCAGCAGAAAATGCAGATGATCGCTGCCGGTCCAGGGATGATTGATCACCCCGCGATCCAGTTCAAATCCGGCTAATTTCTGTTTCAGTTGTTCGAAAAAAGGCATGTATTCGGAAAATCCCATCACGTTAAAGCCGTGGGGTGAACCGGGCATGTCCAGATTCAGCATCGCAATAATCTTATCATTTTTATGTTTTTCAACGTATTTTTTCGAGCCCCATAAACCCAGTTCCTCGCCGTCAAACCAGACAAATTCAATGGTATAATAGTTTTCAGGATGCATTTGCTTCAACAGCCTGGCTAATTCTAACAGCAGCGCCGTGCCCAGTCCGTTATCGGTGCTGCCCTGGGCCAGGTCCCAGCTATCGAAATGGGCACCCACAACAATTTTATCCTCAACTTTCCCAGGCAGTTTTGCCAGCAAATTCGCAGTTTCGACTTCCCGGCAGTACGATTCGGTTGTGATCCGCATTTGCACGTCAACATGCCGTTCCAGTAATCGCTGTAATTGTTTGCCTTCCTCGAAGGTGATTGTATATGCCGGAATCGGCGCCGGTTCTCCGCTGAAACTGGCCGTGCCGGCAAGCCGCAAAGCCCCTTTTTTACTGTTAAGGAAAAGAACAGCTCTGGCTTCGCTTTCTGCGGCATACCTAATTATCTGAGAGCGCAGCGGCGACCGTTTTTTCGGCGCGCGCTCCGAGGTTACCAGAATGATCTTATCTTTGACCCCGCCTTTCTCGAAATCTTCTTCGAAACCGTAACCGGCAAAAATGAGCGGCGCTTCAAAGGTCGGTGTTTTCTGCACGTAGCCCAGGGCTGATGCGCGCAGTGTTTTTGTAAGCGGTGAAAGCGTTTCCACCCGATCGGCGCCGCGTACCCAGCCCGGCATCGTAAACGCTTCCCGGCGTGTTTCAATACCAATGGCAGTCAATTCCGCTTCCAGCATGTTCAGGCCTTTTTTGCTGTTTTCTGAACCGGGCATCCGCCCTCCAACCTCATCGCTGAGCCGTTCCAGAAATTCATAAGAAATATTGTCGAGATAGGCCGAACCGATTAATTGACGCAGTTGTTCCGTATTCTGCCCGGCCAGTATACCGGCGAGGAATATCACGATGAGAATGAGATATATATTTCTGATAATCATAATCATTCCTGTGTTATTGTTTGTTAAAGGTTTAGGTTTTGCTCAATCCACATGAAAGCAATATAACAATTATCAGTGATTAATTAAAATGCAAAAGGGGGACCGGGTGTCACCTTCGTTTTAGAACGACAATTAAGAATTTCCTTCGACTCAAAAATCGGGATGAATCGAAATAATATTCATGTTTTCTGTATTAAAATATTTATTGCTGTCTATTCTTTGAACTATTCTGGAGATATATTTCATTTACTGATATATTGCAAACTGAAAATCATCTTTAAACAGGGAGATATTTCAATGAAACTTTGGCTGATCAGCGGCGCCGTTTTTGCTTTTCTCAGTGTTGCTCTCGGTGCGTTCGGCGCTCATGCTTTAAAACAAATTCTTAATGAGTACGGCAAATCAATCTGGGATACCGCCGTCCAGTACCAGATGTTCCATGCCCTGGCCCTGCTCGTACTCGGCCTGCTTCAGGCACATTTCAGGGAAATTAATTTCAGTCCGGCGGGCTGGGCATTTATCGCCGGTATTTTTTTATTCTCAGGAAGTCTCTTTGTACTTTCCGTCAGCGGTATTAAAATACTTGGTGCGGTTACGCCGCTGGGCGGACTGGCATTCCTGTTTGCCTGGATCTGGCTGATTTATTGTTTTATTAAATATTTGAAGTGACTGACCGGCGGCATAAGCAGATTAAACATTGCTGCATTGGTTTTACAGGTTGCTAAATAAAAAAACGAAAACAACGTGATTAAGAATTTCCAGTTCGGATGGGATTGCCGCGTCGCTTCCCTCCCCGCCGCACAGCCACCCCTTTGGAGCACTGACATTTTTGTAAAGTACCGACGCGTTTCGGGAAATCGGGACACCGGCCAAAGACTTCACCCACGAGGCGATGATAGGCACGCCTGTCATTCCGGGGCATCTCCGCCGGGATTTCCACTAAGCTATAAATTTTCTTTTCTCAGCGATGAATAAGGATGTTTTATGAAATGATCATGTAACGTTTTATCCGATCAAAAAACTTGTTTCTAATCCCTTCGACAGCTAATTTATAAATATGTTTTCAAAATATATAAAAGTAATTTTTACCTATTATCATTAAATCTGAGACTATAATTCGGGAGACAGGATGATGCGGATGCGTGCTATATTATTCACTGTACTTATATCATTTTCTTTGCTTTATGCCCGGGATAAAATTTTTACCATGGAAGAAGCGATTCTGGGCAGTCGCGACAATTTAAAAATAGAAAATCTTTCCGGACTGAAGTGGATGCCCGATGAATCCGCTTTCAGTTATGTGGATTCACTGAACGGCGCTTACGGTTTGCTGCAGGGACAGGCGGAAAACAGCGAGCGGCAATTGCTGCTTGGTCTGGATTCCCTCAATCAGGCTCTGAAATCCATTGGCATTGAGCCGCTCAAACGATTTCCGTCCATTACCTGGCTGGATGCACAGCGTTTTCGTTTTATCACCGGGAAGCACCTGCTGCTTTATGATTTGCAAAAACAGGCCGCGCAGAAGCTGAATACAATTCCCGAAGATGCAGAGGCAAAAGCCATCCATGAAAAATCCGCCCGCGTCGCCTTCACCAAAGAAAACAATATCTATATCGCCTATTCGCCGGAGCGTATCGTTCAGGTGACCCACGATACGGAAGACGGCATCGTGAACGGTTCCGGTTATGTGCACCGCTCCGAATTCGGCATTCGCAAAGGTCTGTTCTGGTCGCCTGAAGCAAAATACCTGGCCTTTTACCGCAAGGACGAACGGATGGTCAGCCGTTATCCTTTGGTTGATATCGATGAACGTCCCGCGCAACTACGCTGGACGCGCTACCCGATGGCCGGCATGACCAGCGAACAGGTGCAAATCGGAATTTATAATGCGAAAAGCGCCAGTATCACTTATTTGCAGACCGGCGAACCGCGCGATCACTATTTGACCAGCGTCACCTGGGGGCCCGAAAGTCGTTTTATTTATGTCGGTGAACTGAACCGCGATCAGAATCATTTTCGAATGGTTAAATACGATCCGCACAGCGGTCAGGCACTGCAGGTACTTTTCGAAGAAAAAGACGAACAATGGGTCGAACCGGAACACGGCTTGTTTTTCGTGCCCGGCCGCAATGATCGTTTTCTGTGGCTGTCCAAGCGGGAAGGATTTAATCAGCTTTATTTGTATGATACGAAGGGCAAACTACGCCGTAAAATTTTTGATAAAAATCAGGATATCACCCGCTTCATTGGTTTTGACAATGACGGGAAAACCGCTTTTTTTGAAGCGGCTTCCGAGGACGGACTGGATCGGCACGGTTACAGCGCCAGCCTTTCATCAGGCAAAGTCAAAAAAAAGACCGCGGCACCGGGCGTGCACCGCATCGAGCCCTCGGATGACGGCAAATATTTTATCGACTGCTTCACCAGTCCGGATACGCCGCGGCGGATTTCCATCATTAACA
>CAYXRA010000025.1:0-37728 GCA_964467525.1 uncultured Calditrichaceae bacterium | reverse complement strand
CCATTAATGACGCGGGTTTGCGGGGTTTGGAACTGTTTAACTGTAGAAGAAAAGCTATACTGAAATGCAGGAAGCATATTATCTTCCACAAAGTGGTCCCTTCGGGAAAAGACCATCTGGGCAATATTAGAGTAACGCTGGATCAGAACGGTAATGTGGTTACAACCGATGATTATCCCAGAGGGATCCCTTACGGGATTATCCTTTTGGCTTGTTGGAGCGCAGCGGAAATCCCTGCTTGTCGGGACAAATGCCCGGCAGCTCATTTAATATTGCCATGAGCAGTAATATTTATAAATATAGTAGTAAGGAGCTTGATGAAGAGAGTGGATTGCAATGGTACTATTTCGGCGCAAGGTACTATGATGCATCATTTCGAAGAACAAAATAAACAAACCGGTAATAAGCAAGTTGTAAACTTTACAATTGTATTTAATTTTAAGCGTATATCAATCTGCCTTTCGGCTTGGGAACTGGTTCGCCGAATTCTTTGGCCGTATCGATCCATAAGCCTATCGCTTCTTTGATATTTTTCAGCGCTTCATCATAATCACTGCCATGGGCCATGCATCCCGGTAATTCCGGTACCTCGGCAATGTAAGCGCTATCTTCCTCACTCCAGTGTATAATAATTTCGTATTTATACATTATCTTGATCCCAATTTATATTTTATCAAAATTTTTCTAATCTGTTTTATTTGATAGGGTTTTGCCTTGTTCCCGTCCTTTTGAAGGTTGATTTTTTCCGAAACACCTTCCTTTCTGAATAAATGATGGCTCCCGCGGCGACGTTCTTCGAATCCTAAGCTTATCAATAAATTTCTGATGTCATTGAAATTGATATTCGCATCAGATAAACCATCTAAAATTTTTCGGATTAACTTATCATATTTTGCCATTACATTTCTAATATAAAGTTTCAGCCTTTCCGATACAATAACAATTTCATTATAAGTATATTTTGACAATGTCGCAATACAGGCACGCCCCAAACTTATTGCAAATAAATTTAAAAAGCCTTACATTGAAATTTACTTTTCAAATGAATCTGAAACAGAAATGAGGACGGAAAAAGGTGTTTTTAGGTAAGGTCGTCGGCTCGGTCTGGGCTACAAAAAAAACTGATAATCTGAACAATCTGCGTTTTCTGATAATCAATCCCGTCAACCTTAAAAGCGAGCCGCTGACCGATGTGGTTATCGTCGCTGATGTATTGGGCGCCGGTGTCGGTGAAACGGTGATTTGTGCCTACGGTCATGCCGCGCGCAAAGCCATTCTGCCGCAGAATCCCGATGAGCTGAGTATCGAGGCGGCGGTGGTAGGTATCGTGGATAAAATGGACGTTGACGATAATTTTCTTATAGACGCCTGATATTTATGATGTAAGTGCTGAAGAAATTAATTATGAGTTTTGAAGTATGAGATTGCTTCCCCGCCTGAAGCGGGGCAGGCTCCTCGGGAAATGGCCATTCCTTTGGGACAATGACACTTTTTAAATAACATTTGGGCAATAGTTAAGTATTAAAATAAACAGAGAGAACCATGGCGCAAATAAACGAACAGGACATCCGCAAATTAACCGAGGAAGCCCTGAAGCAGCTCGGTCCTTCCGCAACACCGGAAGCGGTTGAAAAAGTGGTGAAGGATGCGGTCAGCCGGATTTATGAACAGGGCAGTGAGAGCACGGCGCAAAAACCGCCGAAGCCGACGACGCCGGGACCGGCGGGCAAAAACCGTATTATAGTCACCGCCTTCGGGAAAAACCGCAGCGGTATCCTTGCCGGACTCACGACCGTGCTTGCAAAAAATAATTGCGACATCCTGGATCTGAGCCAGAAAATTTTGCAGGAATTTTTTACCATCATGATTCTGGTGGATATATCCGCTTCGGGCAGCGATCTGGAAACCGTCAAGAATGAAATGATTGCCGCCGGTGAAAAGCTGGACTTAAAAGTCATCGTTCAGCATGAAGATATTTTTAACGCCATGCACAGAGTTTAAATATGCCGATTGCCATAGAAGAAATACTCGAAACCATCCGTATGACCGAGGTCGAACATTTCGACATCCGCACGGTCACCATGGGCATCAATCTGAAAGACTGCAGCAGCGACAATCTGGAGCAGATGAAAAAGAATATTTATGATAAGATCATGCGCCTGGCTGCCGAGCATGTCAAATCGGCCCAAAAAATCGAATCGGAATACGGCATATCCATCGCCAATAAACGAATTTCGATTACACCCCTGGCACTGGTCGCCGATGGTTATTACAAAGAAGATTTTGTCGAGCTGGCCGAAGTGCTGGATAAAGCGGCCGATGAGCTGGGCATCGATTATCTGGGCGGCTTTTCGGCGCTGGTGCAGAAAGGCTTTTCCACTGGTGATTACAATCTGATTCAGGCCATACCCGATGCATTATCACAAACAAAGCACGTCTGCTCGTCGATCAATGTGGCGACGACCAAAGCGGGCATCAATATGGACGCCGTCTGCCTGATGGGCGAAATCATTAAACAGACCGCGCAGAAAACGGCTGATAAAGGGGCCATCGGCTGCGCCAAACTGGTTGTGTTTGCCAATGTCCCGGAAGATAATCCCTTCATCGCCGGCGCCTTTCACGGCGTTTCCGAACCGGATGTTACGATCAATGTCGGCATCAGCGGACCGGGCGTTATTTTACGGGCCGTGCAGGAAGCGCCGGATAATCTGGATTTTGCCGCATTGTCCGACCGCATCCGGCGGCTGGCTTTCAAAATTACCCGCGCCGGAGAATTTATCGGCATGCAGGTGGCAAAGATGCAGCATGTGCCCTTCGGCATCGTGGATATCTCGCTGGCTCCAACGCCCATTCCCGGCGACAGTGTTGCCGATATTATCAAAGCCATGGGCCTGGAAGATGTCGGAGCCGCCGGCACCACCGCCGCCCTGGCTTTGCTGAATGATGCGGTCAAACGGGGCGGTTTAATGGCTTCCTCCCATGTGGGCGGCATGAGCGGCGCCTTTATTCCGGTATCCGAAGACGACGGTATGATTAAAGCCGCGGAACGGGGACACATTACTATCGAAAAACTGGAAGCCATGACCAGTGTCTGCAGCGTGGGACTGGATATGATCGCCATTCCCGGAAAAACGCCGGCCACGACCATCGCCGCGCTGATTGCCGACGAATGCGCTATCGGGATCAGCAATAACAAAACGACGGCAGTGCGCATTATTCCCGTTCCCGGTAAAGATGTGGGGGAATCCATCGATTATGGTGGTTTACTGGGTGTGGCGCCCATTATGCCGGTACCGCAGCTTGACAGCAGTATATTCATAAAAAGACGCGGCCGTTTCCCGGCCCCGACCAAAGGAATTAGTAACTAAACTATGTCATTTAATCAAAAAACCATTAAAATCAGCACCGTACAGCTCAATACGGTTTTAGGCGATATTGACCGTAACCTGGAAAAGCATTATCAGTACATTGAGCAGGCAATCGATGAAAAAAGTGATGTCATCGTTTTCCCTGAGCTCTCATTAACCGGTTATTCACTGAAAGACGCCGTTTCTGATGTTGCTTTGCCTAGCAATGACAAGAAATACGATGAACTGAAAAAACTCAGCCGCCACATCAGCATCATCGTCGGCGCGGTGGAACTGGACACTTCATTTAAAATTTTTAACAGCGGTTATTTTTTTGAAAACGGCGGCCTGCTTGCAAAGCACCGCAAGGTATATCTGCCTGCTTACGGCCTGTTTGAAGAAGACCGATATTTCAGCGCCGGGCAGCGCTTCCGGGCCTTCGATTCAAAATTGGGCCGGTTTGGCCTTTTGATTTGTGAAGATATGTGGCATCCTACCTCGGGAATTATCCTGGCACAGGACGGCGCCACACTGTTGTTCGTAACCGCCGCCGGTGTCGCCCGGGGTGTCGGCACGGATTCAAAACCGGAAAATGTAGCCACATGGGAAGCGCTGAATAAATCACTGGCCATATACAGTACCTCTTATATCATTTTTTCTAATCGGGTTGGACTGGAAGACGGACTGTCGTTCTGGGGCGGCTCGGAGATTGTCGATCCCAGCGGCCATAGAAATGAGAAAGCGCCCTATTTTGATGAGCACATATTTCATGCCGATATCAACATGCTCAAATTAAAACACGCACGGATTAACACGACACTGCTGGGCGATGAAAGGCTGGATATTGTCATTGAAGAGTTTTCACGTCTGAAAAAAATGCAAAAAGAGTATTAGAAATGAGCAAAGCATTTTTTTTAACCGCACCCGATAAAATGATCGATAACCGGATCAAAGAGCTTCAGCTTAAAGGTTATGAATGTTTAAACGTAACCAGCCTGTTTGAGCTGAAAAAACTCGCCGGCAAAGGACGGCCGGATATTATCTTTGTAGCCGATAATCTCAAGGAAAAGACCATCAGCCAGCTGCTGCCCGCCATCATGGAAAATGATCTGTTAAAAAGGATACCCATCATCGGCATTGCCCGAACCAGTGCAAACAGCATGAAGGATTTTTTCGAATACGGTGCCGCCGATGTGATTGACGAGCTGACCCCCGCGGACGAAATTATGCTGCGGGTCAATGTGCGCCGGCGTGAAGCCGGTTTTCAACTGACGCTGACCGATAATACCCATTTTTTTTTCGAAGCCCAGGAAAAAGAACAAGGCAGACGCAGCGGCATATTCAGGTTTTTTGATGACCAGCGCCGGCCGGTCGGTGAGGTAGCGGTCAAGGAAGGACGCATTGTCTCAGCAACTTACGGCAAAATGATAAAGGCAGATGCTTTTCTGCAACTGGCCTGCAATCAGGGATTACAATACCGTTTCAGCGATGAGGATGACGTACCGTCAGGTAAAATGGATGAAAGCATAACGAACCTGCTTCTGGAAGCGTCCAAATTGCAGGATGAAATCAAAAAGGAAAAACGTTTTAAAAAAAGCGAAATCAACGGACTGATCATCGATAACAGCCGTATTTCCCGCATACTGGCTGCGCGAGCCCTCAAAGACTTAAAAATTGAAGCCAAGGTTATTGGCGCGTCAGAATTCTCAGTGCGTTTGATTGCCCGTTTCACACCGGATTTCTTAATCATTGATTATGCCAGTGCCGAAGAAATTCTGGATCAAATTTGGCAATCCGGTCACAACAATGACGATCTACCTGCAATAATTTATTGCGATCAGGACATAAAAGATATAAATTGCACGAAAATAGGTGATCATTTAATCGAACATATCCTTTATAAAAAAGAACTACCGGACAAAATTAACGGAATTTTGGGTGCGCTGTTCAGTGTTTTATCCAATAAGGAGAAGGAGGGAAAATGACTCTCAAGGAAATTCGACAATTAATTAAAATGGTTGAAGATTCGAACATCAGTGAAATCGAAATAGAAGAAGAGGGCAGAAAACTAAAAATCAGTAAAAAAATTGCCGCCAATAACGGCACGGCCAAAGCAGCGGAATTACAGATGGTTGCCGCAGCACCGCAAATGCCTGCCGCCACACCCCAGGCGCCTGAAATCGAACCTGCCGCACCCAAACCCGAAGAACCAAAATCAGAACTGTACGAAGTACGTTCACCGATGGTAGGAACGTTTTACCGCTCACCGTCCCCCGATGCCGACCCCTATATCCAGGTGGGGCAGAGTATCGCTGTTGGCCAAACCCTGTGTATTGTTGAGGCAATGAAGCTGATGAATGAAATCGAATCGGAAATTTCCGGCAAAGTGGTGGAAATTTTAGTTGACAATGCCCAGCCGGTTGAGTTTAACCAGGTTCTCTTCCGTATTAAAAAAGATTAAAAATATATTTAAAATATTCAGATAATGTGTCTTAAAACTTCAGAAGTATCCGTCTTACTTTTGAAGTTTTTTTATTTTAAGCCGAAGTCATCAATTTTATAAAAAGTAGTGCGGTATACAAAGAAACATAAATTAAATCGCACAAAAGGAAAATTGCCCTGTCAAAGCCGTGGGTTGATCTGATTTTAAAATGAAATTGAAGTCCAAAATTTTTTTCAGTTATTTTATTCTGATACTGTTGTTTAGTTTTTCGCTGGTTTGGCTGATCATTGAAATACGTGAACTGACCACATCGCTGCGCATCCATGCCCGCCGTGATGTGCACAGCATCATAAAACTCTCCCAGCAATTACAAAAATTAGAAGATCTGAATGCCGATTATATTGTCCTCTTCATCCCTGGCAGCGGACTGACGCAAAAAATAATCAATGTACAAAGCACGCAAACGGTATTCGCACGCTCCTGGACAGAGTTAAAACAGCGCATCGATACGCCCTACGAACGGCCGTGGTTCGACCGGCTCTTTAACCGAATCTATCTTCAGGTGTACGGACTGGTCGGCGAAGCGCAGACATTTACAAGAAATACAAAAATTGACTCATTGACAAACAGCGTGCATGAACGCTGGAAGCGGGTCAACGGATTCATAACCGAAACAGTGAATGAGCTAAAAAATAACCGGATCAGCGAGGCGCGTTACTTACGGGATGCCTATGTGAAAAATGATATCCGGCAGTTGCGTAAGTCTCTCACCGAATTAAACCGGATATTGGGTAAGGATGGAATACGGAAATCGACGCAGATGGCTATTATCGCCCAAAAGACGCAGTGGGTTATTATGGGTGCGGAAGTGGTTTTTATTCTGGTTACGATAGTTATTTCCTTTCTTGTAGCGCGGCGACTCACAAAACCGATAGAATCGCTGAAGAGCGCCGTTAACCGTATGGCCATTCAGGATTTTGATATTGAAGTGAAAAATAAACCCAATGATGAAATAGGCGAACTGGGCACGGCGTTTGAACAACTCAGCAAACGATTAAAAGAGAGCGAGACATTTAAATCGGCCATGCTGTCACAGTTTACCCACGAAATGAAAAGTCCGCTCGGTGCGATAAAGCAGTCATCAAATCTGCTGGAGACTTCGCTTGGCGATGCCTTATCCGGGCAGCAAAAACGTTTCATTTCCATCATAAAAGGCAATAACCAGAAACTGCAAAAACTGATAACCAACATTCTGCACAGCGCTTCTTATGATTCAGGCAAAGTCAAGATGTCTTTAATCCGCCTGAATGTTGTCAAAGTAATGACGGAAGTGCTGGTTTATTTGTCGCCTTTGATTAAAGAAAAAGACATCAAGGTTAATCTGGCCTTTGCCGCAAAGGAAATTATCTGCGAAGCAGACGCCGAAAAACTGGCGGAGGTTTTTCAGAACCTGGTAAGCAACGCCGTGAAATTTTCGGACAGAAACACCTCCATCGATATTGCGGTGCTGCAAAAATTTCCCAATGTTATAATTAAAATAAAAGACCGCGGTATCGGCATTCCCAATGAGGAAATTCCCTATATTTTTGAAAAACTATACCGGGCCTCCAATTCCAAAACAATATCCGTCAAAGGTACCGGTCTGGGGCTTTATATTTCATCCCGGATAATCCGCGCCCACGGCGGTAAAATCGAAGTGCACAGTAAACTGCATGAAGGAACGGAATTCATTGTCTTTCTGCCTCTGACAAAACAATTAGCCGATGAAGGAGCAAATATCAATGACAGATGATATAAAAATTCTGCTGATCGATGATGAGGAAGAAGCCCGTTTTCTTATTGAAGCGGTGTTGCACGAACTGGGCTACACAGTGGTTTGCGCTGCAGATGGTCCTTCCGGAATCCGTCTGCTCGAAAAGGAGCAACCGCATGTCGTTCTGCTCGATCTCAATATGCCGGAACCGGACGGACATCAGGTGTGCATGCAGATTAAACGGATTCCCAAATACAGTAATCTGCCGATTCTTATCCTGACTTCTTCCAGCGACTTAAATGATAAGCTGAACAGCTTCCAGGAAGGGGCCGATGATTACATCACCAAAGATATGGACCCACAGGAGATGGATCAGCGTATTCGCGCCGTGATGCGCCGTTTCCGTCAGAATCTGGACAGCAATCCCCTGACACATTTGCCCGGCAATTATGTTATTCAAAAAGCCATTCAGGAACGTATCGATGGTAACACATCTTTCGCCGTGGCCTATTGCGATCTGGATAATTTCAAGGCTTACAATGATAAATACGGATTTGTCGCCGGCGATGAGATTTTGCTTTTCATTGCGGAAGCGCTCAGGGATGCCGTTCGTAAGTACGGGGCTGATTCGGATTTTGTCGGTCATGTCGGCGGGGATGATTTTGTTTTCCTCAGCAGTCATCAGGATGCGCCGGCCATTTGTCAGGCTGTTATCACGCGCATCGAAAATGAAATCGGTTCGTTTTACGACGAAGCGGATAGAGCAGCAGGTTTTATCATTTCAAAAAACAGGCAGGGGCAAAAAGAACTATTTCCCCTCGTCAGCATTTCCATCGCCGTGGTCAGCAATCATTTTAAAAAAATCCGTTCCATTGCCGAGGTTTCGAAAATTGCCAGCGAACTCAAAAAATTAGCCAAAGGAAAAACGGGAAACAGTTATGTTTTTGATAAAAGGACAAATTAGAGCGCTTATTGCGGTGATATTTCCGTTCACTGTTTTGATAGGCTGTATGCCGGCGCAGAATGCAAATCCTGCGCCCAAAGCGACTTTACAGGAAAAAGTTATTCATCAGGCCGATGAAATGTATAAACAGGGCCGGTACATGGACGGGCAATTAATCCTGAAGCGTTTTAACGAAAAATTTCCGCAGTCGGCGCTCACAGACGATGCAGCCTACCGGCTTGCTTATCTGCACGTGATTGCCGATGCACAAAATCCGTTTTATGATTACACAGCGGCAAAGCAGGCATTTGAACGTTTTCAGGAAAAATTTCCCGGCAGCGCTTATATTTCCGCTTGTAAAAACTGGCTAAAAATTCTAAATTTACATTTCGCGCCGGAAAAGAAAAAAAATCAGCCCGGAATGAATATTCAGGTTGAATTAGAGCGGCTGCATTCCGAAATTAGCAAACTTAAGGCAGAAAATAACCAATTGCGAAATACATTGACGGAACTTGAAAAAGCATTGGAGCGCTAAAGCGAAGGAGGCTACTTGTTTAATAAGATTTTAATAGCAAACCGGGGCGAAATCGCCCTGCGCGTTATCAGGGCCTGCAAAGAGATGAATATCCCCACCGTTGCCATACATTCCGAAGCTGACGCCCACTCACTGCATGTCAGATTTGCGGATGAAGCTATTTGTATAGGCCCGCCGCCCGGCAATCAGAGTTACCTTAATCCGGTGCGCATCATATCCGCAGCGGAAATAACGGGCGCCGACGCCATTCATCCCGGTTACGGTTTTTTGGCTGAAAATGCCGAGTTCTCCGACATGTGCCAGTCCAGCGGCATTAAATTTATCGGCCCCAGCGCTGAGATGATCCGGGCAATGGGGAATAAATCGCAAGCCAAACAACTCATGATCGATGCCGGCGTGCCCGTTGTGCCCGGCAGTGACGGTGTTGTAAAAAGTATCGTCGAGGGTAAAAAAATCGTTGAGGAAATCGGATTCCCCGTGATGCTCAAAGCCGTATCCGGCGGCGGCGGAAAAGGTATGCGCATCGTCAGAAAAGCCGAGCAATTCGAAGTTAACTTCCAGATGGCACAGGCGGAGGCCCAGGGCGCATTCGGCGATCCCGATCTGTATATCGAAAAATTTATCGAAAATCCCCGCCACATCGAAATTCAGATTATGGCGGACCGTCATGGCAATGGCGTCCATTTCGGTGAACGTGAATGCAGTATCCAGCGCCGTCATCAGAAATTAATCGAAGAGGCGCCGTCGGTGGCCGTATCCGATGAACTGCGTCAGGAGATGGGAAAAATTGCCGTACAGGGCGCTAAAAATATCGAATACGAAGGCGCAGGGACAATCGAATTTTTACTGGATAAAGAGGGCAATTTTTATTTTATGGAAATGAACACCCGTATCCAGGTCGAGCATCCGGTTACGGAAATGGTTTATAATCAGGATCTGCTCAAAGACCAGATCCGCATCGCTGCCGGTGAAAAAATCAATTACAAACAGAAAGAAATTGTTCCGGAAGGGCACGCCATCGAATGCCGGATAAATGCCGAAGACTGGGAACGCAATTTCATGCCGAGTCCCGGTACCATCGAAAGCTTTCATCTGCCCGGCGGACCCGGAATCCGCGTGGACAGCCATGCCTATGAAAGATATCAGATTCCCCCGTATTACGATTCCCTGATTGCCAAACTCATTGCTTACGGACGCAACCGTGACGAAGCCATTGCCCGTCTTAACCGGGCGCTCGATGAGTTTGTTATCGAAGGGGTGAAATCGACCATACCTTTTCATAAATTGCTGATTAACCGCAAAGAATTCAAGGAAGGGAATTTTGATACCGGTTTTCTGGATCGAACTAATTTATTGGAATAAACCATAATGAAATGAGGAGGCAATAATGAATATCCCCGATGAACTCAGGTATACTAATGACCATGAGTGGATTAAACTTGAGGATGGAATCGCCACAGTTGGTATCAGCGAATTTGCCCAGGGTGAGCTCGGCGATGTTGTTTATGTTGAATTACCCGAACCCGGCGATACCTTCGAAAAAGGCGCGGCCTTTGGCAGTATCGAGGCGGTAAAAGCCGTTGCCGATCTGTTTTGTCCGATCTCGGGCGAGATTGTGGAAATCAACGAGGCGCTTGAGGATGAACCGCAGGTAATCAATGATGATCCATACGGCAGAGGCTGGATGATTAAAATTAAAGCCGCCGACGTATCCGAATTTGATGAATTGTTAGACGCCGATGCTTATAAGGAGGTGATCAGCTAACCAATGATTTTTTTTCGTGTTTGCCCCTTTTTATGTGGGCAAACACGATATTTTTCCCCTTTTTAATCTGCTTCAAGTCAGGCAAAAACCTTTGTTAATTACTGATTTATATATTAAATTAGGTCTTGATTAAAAATAATGTTTTAAGTCAACGACCTGCGATTTTGGAACATTATCCTGTTGAAGTTGTGTACAGTTTACAGTTTTATTGAAAAGGTATGATTTATGGCTTATCTGACGAATTCCGATTCCGATTTAAAGAAAATGCGTGAAACAATTGGCGTCGATCGCTTTGAAGAACTCATAGATAATATTCCTGAAAAAGTGCGTTTTAAAGGCAGTCTTAATTTGCCGGAAGCCGCATCCGAATTCGGCATCAGTCAGTTGATGCAGGCGTATGCCGACAGGAATGAAATATTCACATCTTTTTTAGGGGGCGGCGTTTACGATCACTATGTTCCGTCCATTGTTGAAGCATTGATTTCCCGGCCCGAGTTTTATACATCATATACGCCTTACCAGCCGGAAGTGAGTCAGGGGAACCTGCAGGCCATGTATGAATTTCAATCCATGATTTGCGCTTTAACCGATATGGATGTGACCAATGCTTCCATGTATGAGGCCGGCTCGGCTCTCGCCGAGGCGGTACTCCTGGCAACGCAGCACACGCGTAAAAACAAAGTGCTCATTGCAGATACGATCAATTGCCGTTATTACAAAATTGTTGAGACTTACGCCGCCAATATGGATATAGAACTGGTCAATATTCCCCATCAAGATTTTGTTATCGATGCCGGGGCGCTGGCAGGGCAGATCGATGATTCGGTAGCCGCAATCGTTTTGCAGCATCCGAATTATTTCGGATTTTTAGAAGATGTGGAAAACATATTCAAAAAAATTGAAGATAATAAAGCGCTGGCAATCCAGGTTTATGATCCCATTTCTCTGGGACTGTTAAAAACGCCGGGCGCTTTCGCTGCTGATATTGCCATTGCCGAGGGACAGGCGCTGGGTAATGCCCAAAATTACGGCGGTCCTTTTTTGGGCCTCTTCTCGGCTAAGGCAAATCTGATCCGTAAAATGCCGGGACGCATTGCCGGTGTAACAATAGATATGGATGAAAACAAGGGTTACGTACTCACGCTGCAAACCAGAGAGCAGCACATCCGGCGTGAAAAAGCGACATCCAATATTTGTACCAATTCCGGTTTGCTGGCGATCGCCGCGGCAGTCTATCTTTCCACCATGGGCAAACATGGTATCCGGCAGGTCGCTGAATTGTGCCTGCAAAAAGCACATTATCTGGCCGATAGTCTATGTCGCCTGCCCGGGGTTGAACTGGCATCCGGTGCGTCTTTTTTCAAAGAATTTACTTTATCCTTGCCGATTCCTGCCGAAAGTGTGATTAATAAGGCCATGCACAAAAAAATATTCGCCGGAATCGATTTAAAACAAAAAGGCTATCCGAACCATCTCTTAATCGCCGTAACCGAAAAAACCGGGAAAGAAGATATGGATCGGTTCTCATCATTCATGCAGTCAATCATTTCCGGAAAAGCTTAATATCATTATCTTTATTATCGAAAGAAGTAACTATGCCAAAGGTATTACTTACAGATGATAATGCCGAAATGCTCGAAACGCTGGAGCGTATTTTCGATTTTTATGATTTTGAGGTAGCGAAGGCGGTAAACGGCGAGCAGGCGGTAAAAATAGCTGAAGAAGTTCAGCCCGACCTGATATTACTTGATGGCGCTATGCCGGTAATGGATGGTTTTGAAGCCTGTAAAATTCTGAAAACCAAAAAAGAAACCCGCCATATTCCGATTATATTCTTAACCGCTAACTACATCAGTCCCAAAGATCGCATCGCCGGTCTGGAGCTGGGGGCCGATGATTATTTGCTTAAGCCGTTCAATTCGAAAGAACTGGTTATGCGCAGCAAAGCTATTCTCAAACGCAATGATATGTTGCAGCACCTGAAGGATGATAATCAGCGCCTGGCAGAAAAGAATAAAAAAATTCAGCAGGAACTGAAGTCGCTATTAGAGCAATCGAAAGACATCGATAAAAATTCATTCCTCGATCATATAACCGGTTTGTATAACCAGGTTTATTTCAATCGCAGAATTAAAGAAGAGTTCAGCAGGGCAGTGCGTCATAAAACGGCGCTTTCCGTTGTCACTGTTAATGTAAATAATCTGGAAAAAATTAATGATAGCCTTGGTATGCAGATCGGCAGTTATGTGATCATGAAAATGGCCAATCATTTATTGAATAAGACCCGAATATCCGATGTGCTGGCCCGCGCCGACGACGGTCGTTTTTATATCATTTTGCCGCAGACAGATACACAGGGCGCTTTTTTGGAAGCGGAAAGGATCAGAGTCATTCTAAGCAGCGTCAATTTTATCGAAGATGATTTACTTGAAACCATAAAATATCCGAAACGTAAAATTTCAGAGTTTGATAGTCTGAGTGTCAATTTGGGTGTTGCCACATTTCCCGATGAAATGCAGCATATATCCGAAGACCGGAAATTATTAAGTTCGGCGTTGGATGCCTTAATGCGCGCCACAAGGAGCGGCGTGAATAAGACCTTTGCCTATAATAAAATGGATCAGCCAAGTGTTTGAGGAGCGATTAATGTACAGAAAACTGATATTTGAACTGAGCAAGGAAGGACGAACCGGCCATGTTCTGCCAAAATCTGATGTCCCGGAACAGGCAGTTTCAGAATTAATACCGAAAGATCAATTGCGGGAAAAACCTGCTGATCTGCCCCAGGTGGCAGAAAATGAAATCGTTCGCCATTTTATAAATTTGTCCCTGCTGAACCATCATGTGGATAAAGCCTTTTATCCGCTGGGTTCGTGCACGATGAAGTATAATCCTAAAATCAATGAGAAAATTGCCGCATTGCGCGGATTCAGCGCACTGCATCCCGAGCAGCCCGCGGAAACCGCACAGGCGGCACTGCAAATTATGTATGAATTACAGGAATACCTGAAAGAAATTACCGGTTTTTCCGCTATTACCCTGCAGCCCGCGGCGGGCGCCCAGGGTGAAATGGTTGGCTTGTTGCTCATAAAAAAATATCATCAGATGAAAAACCGTAACCGGAAAATTATCCTGGTGCCCGATTCTGCCCACGGCACCAATCCGGCCAGCGCCATTATCGCCGGATTTACCACGAAGACGATCCGCTCAAATGTACAGGGGATGGTTGATCTCGATGATTTGAAGGCAAACATTAATGAAGACGTCGCCGGTATTATGCTTACCAACCCCAGCACACTCGGTATCTTTGAAAGCCAGATTTGCGAGATCAGAGAAATGATGGATTCCATCGATGGTCTGATGTACATGGACGGCGCCAATATGAACGCCCTGTTCGGCATTGTGCGGCCTGGCGATATGGGATTTGATGTGATGCACCTTAATCTGCATAAAAGTTTTTCCACGCCGCACGGCGGTGGGGGACCGGGCGCCGGACCAGTGGGCGTCAATGAAAAACTGCAAGCTTTTTTGCCGATTCCCGTTGTGGAAAAACAGGGCGACCGTTATATTCTGAATCAGGATATAACGGATACGATTGGTAAGGTGCAGAGTTACACCGGTAATTTTGCGCTGCTCCTGCGCGCCTATGTTTATATCAGGATGATCGGAAAGGACGGATTCAGGCGTATTGCCGAACATGCGATAACCAACGCCAATTATCTTAAGGCGCGCCTGAAAGATGTATATGAAATCGGATACGAAGCGCCGACCATGCATGAATTCGTACTTTCGGCCGAAAAACAGAAAAAACGCGGGGCCAAAGCCCTGGACATTGCCAAGCGGCTGCTCGATTTCGACGTACATCCGCCGACGGTTTATTTCCCGCTCATAGTTAAAGAAGCGATGATGGTCGAACCCACGGAAACAGAAAGCATCGAAATGCTCGATTATTTTGTCGATGCCTTGCTGAAAATTGAAAAAGAGATTGACGAAAATCCCGAATTATTGCTGACGGCGCCGCACAGCACCCCGGTCCGTAGACTCGATGAAGCCGGGGCAGCCCGAAAGCTCGACGTTAATTATTATAAAAAAATTTAGATTACTGCGGAGATTAAAAATGGGTAGTAAAATCTTAATCGTTGATGATAATCCGAATGTATTAAGATTGCTGAACATAAGCCTCTCCAAAGCCGAGGCCGATTACGATATTATCGAAGCTGAGAACGGCGAGCAGGCTTATGAGTTAGCCAATAAAGAAAAGCCGGATCTGATTATCTCCGACATCATGATGCCCCAGATGGACGGCATTGAATTGTGCTGGATGATTCGGGAAAACTCGGAAATTCCCCTGGTGCCTTTTATATTTCTCACTTCTTTTGATGATCCCGAAACAGAAATTCGTGGTTTTCGCGCCGGCGCCGATGAATATCTGAATAAACCGATCGACAGAAAAGAACTGCTGCATCGTGTTGAAGAATTGCTGGATCGTAAAAAGAATCTGGAAAAGATCGGAAATCGCTATGAAAGTCATAAAGGTTTTTCCGGCGATCTCAAAGATTTGTCCATTGTCGAGCTGGTACAGATGCTCAATCTGAACAAAAAATCGGGTATTCTGCATATTGACAGCGATATTAGCGGAAAGATTTTTCTCAAGGACGGCGAACTGCACAGCGTTTCAAGCGGTTCTCTGGAAGGTGAAGAGGCAATGTATGCCCTGGTAGCAAAAACCTCGGGCACCTTTCGTTTCGAACTGACTGACATCAAACAGGATAGAAATATAAAAAATTCCACAATGAATGTGATTATGGAAGCATGCCGCATCATGGATGAAAACCGGCAGGAACGTGAACAACCTTAACGAGCACGAAAAATGAGCAATATTATTTCCAGGGAGCTGATCATCGTAGGCGGAGGGCCGGCCGGACTCAAAGCCGGAGAGGAAGCCAAAAAGCAGGATATAGATTATATTATTCTTGAAAAGGGACAAGTCGGTGAAGCCTGGCGCAATGTGCGCCCGAATATGCCGTTTTTATCACCGTGTCATCCGCAACGGGACTGGACCAGTTTATCCGATGATTTTCCGATCTGGAAAATGGATGTGCAGCGTCCCTACTGTTCGGCGGCTGAATTTGTTAATTATCTCGATGCATATAGCAATTATTTTAAGTTAAATATTGAAACACACACCAGCGTAGTTGATATCAATTTCAGCGACCAGCAGTTTTCCGTGCTCAGTGATGATCGCACCGAATACCGGGCGCCGGTTTTGCTTATAGCTACCGGCATCTTCGGTAATCCGTTTATACCCGGTGTCGCGGGGGCGAAGAATAATCCATACGTCATGCATTCCCATTTCTATCAGTCGCCCGATGATTTCAAACAGCAGAAAGTATTGATTGTCGGAGCGGGTAACAGCGCCGCCGAAATTGCCATTGAATTATGCGGACATTCTATGGTTTACCTGGTATCAAGAAAAGATCTGCAATACTTTTCCGATACCAGAAAGTTGTACCATATCCGCGGCATATCGGAAAGTTTTTTGAAAGAGTTAATCAGCATGGAACTGGTGCGCTATCGCGCCTTTCAGGAAATCAAGCGCATCGAAGAAAACCGGGTGACCTTCCAGGACTGGTCGCTCGAAGTAAATAAAATTATCTTTGCAACCGGATATCATGCACACATTGATATACTAAAAAATTTCAAGCTCAGGGTGAATAAGAATAATTATCCCGAAGTAACCGACTCCGGTGAAAGCATTCAGTATCCGAACCTGTTTTTTGCCGGACCCCTTTCGTATCAAAATACAACCAGCATCGTATTGCACGGCTTCATCAATCAGATTCCCGGAACTTTGGCGCGTATCGCAGAGAAACTGAAAACTGAGGGCATTGGCAGCGCTAAACTTGACAACAATAGTCAATCTGAATAAATTATCAAGCTTGTTAATTATGGATATTTCCATCGCTTACCGGTGCAGCACCGGTAGCGAATGATATATAAAGAACAGGAGCGATATAAATGATTAATAAAGAATTAAAGGTAAAAATCGGACTGGCGGAAATGCTTAAAGGCGGGGTAATTATGGATGTTACCAATGCCGAGCAAGCCCGGATTGCCGAGGACGCCGGCGCTGTGGCTGTGATGGCCCTGGAACGCATCCCTGCCGATATTCGTGCCGATGGCGGCGTGGCCCGCATGTCCAATCCAAGGTTAATCAAAGAAATCATGGAAAAAGTATCCATCCCGGTTATGGCAAAATGCCGGATCGGTCATTTTGCCGAAGCACAGCTTCTCGAGGCTATCGGCGTTGATTTTATCGACGAAAGCGAAGTGCTTACGCCGGCTGATGAACACAATCATATCTGGAAACATGATTTCAAAGTACCGTTCGTCTGCGGCTGCCGTAATCTGGGTGAAGCGCTGAGACGCATTGCCGAAGGCGCGGCATTGATTCGCACGAAAGGTGAGGCCGGCTCCGGAAATATCGTGGAAGCCGTTCGCCACATGCGCGCCGTTCAGAGCGAAATGAAACACATTCAGGGTCTGCGTGATGATGAGTTGATGAGCTATGCCAAAAATATAGGCGCACCGCTTGATATCGTAAAGTATATTAAAGAAAATGGAAAATTACCGGTGCCTAATTTTTCTGCCGGCGGTATCGCCACACCCGCGGATGCGGCTTTGATGATGCAACTGGGCGCGGAAACAAATTTTGTGGGTTCCGGTATTTTCAAGTCCAAGGATCCGGCGGCGCGGGCCAGGGCTATTGTTTTGGCAACGACGCATTATTCTGATCCTGATATGGTTGCAAAGGTAAGCGCGGATCTGGGCGAAGCTATGCCCGGTCTGGAAATGGGTTCTATTCCGGAAGAGGAATTGATGCATAAAAGAGGATGGTAGCGCGCGTTGAAGATTGGTATTTTAGCATTACAGGGCGATTACGAAAAACATAAGTATATCGTTGAAACATTGCAGCATGAGGCAGTGTACGTTAAGGACAAGCAAACCCTCGCTCAGTGTAATAAACTAATTATCCCCGGCGGAGAGTCAACGACCCTCCTGCATTTGATTGAAACGCTGTATCTGCGCGGTGAGTTAATCAAATTCGGAAAAGAGAAGGCGATCATGGGCACCTGTGCCGGATTAATTCTGCTTGGTAAGACTTCCCAAAAACTCCCCTATAATCCGCTCGAACTGATCGATATCGAAGTGAACCGCAATGCATACGGCCGACAGGTCGATTCATTTATTGATGATGTCAGACTGAAGATTGATGAGAACGAACGCACGATTGAAGGTGTTTTTATCCGTGCGCCCAAAATTACGAAGCATGGAAAACATGTGCGGCCGCTGGGATATCATAAAGATGATGTGGTGGTTGCCGCAAGCGACCGTATACTGGTTTCGACATTTCATCCGGAACTATCCGGCGACACGACGATCCATCAATTTTTCATTGAAAAAATCGGTTAAGTGGTGGGCGCGATCTTTTGCGCCGGTAGTAGGTCATAATTGTTATAGCATTAATGATTTCACTCACCGACAATCTCAACCTATTTCAGGTTGATCCAAAAAAAATACGGCAGGGGCCAAACCGTGGGTAACGGCTTGCAAACCAAAGGCAGAGCGTAAATAATTTCACGGCGAGCAATAAAAAAACGGTACCAATGATCCGCGTCTCTGAGACAGCGGTAAGAAATTCAGGAAGTGCCGCGGACGGGTTTATTCCCGGCGGGAAGAAAAGGGTACAGGGTAAGTGTAAATGGCAGACAGCTAAAAGCCAAAAACCAACGGCCAGTAGCGATAGGTGATAAAAAATCTACCATGAAATATAAATTGATAGCTGAGCCAATGGATAATGCTTTCTTTGGTTTTGTTAGACCGGTATAGGTATATTACTAAAAAAGTACAAAATTAATTGCATGCTATCGTAAACAATCTTACAATTAATACCATACATTTAATTTTAAATACCCATAATTAGTTGTCAAGCGGAAAGGAACGAAATGAGAGCCTCTGATAAGAACTTCAGCATTAATGTGCTTTATATTATTATAGTAATTTGCTTCTTAATTATCAGTAGCGCATTCACACAAGATGCAGGCGAGATTTCACATCCGGAGAATTTTTTCGGTTTTATGCCGGGCGCCGATCATAAATTATTCAATTACGATCCTTTGATCGAATATTTGAAACAGTGCGATAAGGCCTCTGACCGTCTGCGGATGATTCCCATAGGTGAATCACCCCAGGGGAAAACCATGTATCTGGCATTTTTCTCTTCGGAAGAAAACATCGCCAATCTTGATCAGCTTAAGGCGATTAACCGCAGCCTGGCTCTTGATCCTGAGCTCGATGAAGCGGAACGCAATGAAATGATTGCGGATGGAAAGGTGTTCGTGCTGGGCACCCTGTCCATGCATGCCAGCGAAGTAGGACCCGCACAGGCCGCCCCGCTTGTTGCTTATCAATTGCTCACCGAAGACACCCCTGAATTAATGCAAATTATGAATGACGTGGTTTATATGATGGTGCCATCCCACAATCCGGACGGCATGGATATGATTGTCAACCATTATAACAAATATTTAGGGACTAAATACGAGGCCAGTTCCCTGCCAGGTGTCTATCATGAATATGTCGGGCACGATAATAACCGCGATTTTATCACGCTCACACAAGAGGATAATCTTGCCGTTGCCCGAATTTATAATAAAGACTGGTTTCCGCAGGTGATGGTTGAAAAACACCAGATGGGCTGGCGCGGTCCGCGCTACTTCGTGCCGCCCATGCACGATCCGATTGCCGAAAATATCGATGCCGAAATCTGGAACTGGACCTGGGTTTTCGGATCGAATATGGTAAAAGATATGACCCGCAAAGGGCTGGCCGGGATTTCCCAGCACTATCTCTTCGATGATTACTGGCCCGGTTCGACCGAAACCTGTCTCTGGAAAAACGTTATTGGCCTGCTGACCGAGGCTGCCAGTTGTAAGACTGCCACGCCTGTTTATGTGGAGCCTAATGAGTTGGCCGTTTTTGGTAAAGGTCTGGCCGAGTACAAAAAAAGCATCAACATGTCGCTGCCCTGGGAAGGCGGCTGGTGGCGTCTCGCTGACATTGTAGAGTATGAAATTGAATCCACGTACTCTATTCTGAAAACATCGTCACTTCATCGCAAAGAAATATTACGTTTTCGCAACGATATTTGCAGGTCGGAGGTGCAAAAAGGAAAAACGCAGGCGCCCTATTATTATATTTTACCCTTTAATCAGCATGATAAAAGCGAACTGGTGTTACTGGTCAGTCTGCTCAGAGAGCATGGCGTTCAAGTTTATCAGTTAACGGAGGCGGTAACGGTTGCCGGGAGAACGTACGGAACGGGCGATATCGTCGTTCCTCTGGCTCAACCTTTTCGACCCTTTATCAAAGAAGTTATGGAAAAGCAGGAATTTCCCGAACGTCATTATACGCCGGGCGGCGAGCTGATTAAACCTTATGACATCACAAGCTGGTCCCTGCCGTTGCATCGCGGTCTCAGTTGTGCTGAAATCAAACAGCCGATTGAAAAAATCGATATGATCACCAGGGAAATTGATAAAGACTTCATCTTGCGTAAACAAGTACCGCCGGAATTTTGGGCCGCCGCCTTTACTGCAAATCATAACGAAAGTTTTAAGGCAGCTTTCCTGGCACTTGAAAATAATTTAACGGTCGAGCGATTAAAAACAATCACTGACTTTGAAGGCAATGAAGTACCGGACGGCAGTTTCGTTATTTACAATGCGGATAAGCGCGTGGAAATTTTTAAAGATTTTCTGAAAAAACTCAACGTGAAACCGCTGTTTGTAAAAAATAAACTGCACATAGAAACCGAATCGGTAAGTATGCCGCGTATTGCCCTTGTGGAAACTTATTTTCATGATATGGATGCCGGCTGGACGCGTTATATTTTCGATGAATATCATATTCCCTTCACGATTGTACGTCCTGGTGAATTTGAAAAAACGGATTTTTCTAAGAAATATGATATCGTGATTTTTCCGGATGCTGATAAATCGCTGCTCATGGAGGGTAAATACAAATCCGATGATGATTATTATATCAGCAGTTATCCGCCGGATTATACAAAAGGTATCGGTAAAGAAGGTATGCAGCGTTTGATGTCCTTTTTGGATAAAGGCGGAAAAATTATTGCCTGGGGCCGTTCAACAGGTTTATTTACAGAGACACTGGAAATAAAACATTCTAAAAAGGATGTTGAACAATTTCAGTTACCGGTAAACGATATTGCTGAAAAATTGCAAAAGGAAGGTCTGTACTGCCCGGGGTCGTTCATGAAAATTGAATTAAAAAAACATCATCCGCTTACTTTCGGAATGAAACCGACCACCGGTATTTTTTATCGCGGCCGACCGGTTTTCACCACAACGTTGCCGCGCTTTGATATGGATCGCCGGGTAATCGGAAAATTTCCGGAAAAGAATATTTTGATGAGCGGCTATTGCCAGAATGAGAAGAAACTAGCTGATAAGACGGCGCTGGTCTGGCTAAAGAAGGGCAGGGGACAAGTGGTACTGTTTGCCTTCAGTCCGCAGTTTCGTTCGTCGACTCATGCCACTTATAAACTGTTGTTCAATGCGCTTTTGCTGGATGAATAGAATGAACAGTTTTATGAAATGACTGATTATAAAGACTATTAACACTATTAAGCATGAGGAATTCAGTTAATTATTGAACATTAAGATTAATTTTATTTTTGAAAATTTCGGTTTTTCGTTTTAAGTTAGTGTTCGGTTTTTAACAATTTCGTAGCAGTTTCTTAAAAATTTTAATGTCAGACCGATTTCAGAAAATCTTGATGTTTTTATGTCCAATTTTTGAATAAGGTTTTGATTGACCATTGAGCCGGATAGACTACGGATTATAAATTGGAATCCTGAAATTAAGTTTTGAGGACCTGATATTTAATAAGTATAAAGACGCGTTTAGACAGGAAATAAAAATGGCACGAATCTTAGTCGTTGATGATGATGAAAGTATACGTATGATGCTGCGCCTCATTCTTGAAGGTGAAGGTTATGAGGTAACAGAAGCGGATGACGGCGATAAGGCTATCAAAGCATATCGCCAGGAACAGTGTGATTTAATTATTACAGATATCGTGATGCCCGAAAAAGAGGGCCTTCAGATGATTATGGAATTGAAAAAAGACTTCCCGGATGTGAAAATCATTGTCATGTCGGGCGGCGGTCGGGTGGCGCCGACAAGTTATCTGAATCTTGCCCAAAAACTTGGCGCCAACCGGGCCTTCAGCAAACCCTTTGAAAGGAAAAAACTGGTTGATGCTGTAAAGGAACTGATAGGGGAATAGCAGCGATTCCCAAAATGTTTTTTCAATGATTTTCAACCGGATAAGGTCAGACCGCATTCATTCAAGCAGATTGATTATCTTTTCATAGTCATTTTTTTTAACAACCAGCAATCCGTTCTTTTCGATTCTGCGGGTCAGTTCAATCCAATTCTTATCTTTTTCAAAAACGGTTTTAAAAAGGGGCAGCGCTTCCTTAATTCTGCCGATATTGGCCAAAGAAACCGCGTGCCAGTATTTCATTTCCGGATTTTCAGGAAACATTTTTTGTGCGGCGCCATAATATTTTAACGCAGCGGCTTCGTCGCCTTTTTCGATAGCCAGGTCGCCTTTATTCATAAATTCATAGGCCCGGTGCACTTTGAGAATACGGGCAATCTCATCCACCGCATCAGGATGGTCCTCCACCCGCAGATCGATAAGCCTGTCTTCCCATACTTTGCCGGTTGATTCCAGTTTGACGACCAAAATAGCTGCTGACTGCTGACCGCGGATATCGCCGCCTGCATCCTGGGCCGCCTTGAGCGCTGCAACCATCCGTTCAGCGAGTGGACCGTCGGCGACTTTAAAAGCGGCGGCCATGGCCGGTACTACCTTTTTGTTAAGCATCATGTTGGCCTGCACCGAAAAATTTTCTCCGCTGACATGTCCGGCGTCTTCAATGCATTTTTCACCCGTATGTGAGGCGATATTGCCATCCGCATCAATAATTGCTACCTGTCGAAACGCACGACCCTCGTCGGTGGCGAGCAGTTCTTCCAATGCCTGTTCCGCGCTTTTACCGGACTTCATTAAATCAAGTCCGCGCTTTCCGAAGGAAACATTGACGAGTGACTGTGTCGCAACAACACCAACGCCGGCCTCGCCCCAGGAGACTACCGAACCCACCGAAAACCAATGCGATTGCACGGCAACGCCCATCTGACCGGCCTTTTCATCGATGGCCACAATTGAAAAGGTGTGGGCGAAGGGTTGTCCGTCAAAAGTCCGGGCATTAATTCGGAATATCATTAAGCAAAGGAGCGTTAATACAAACAGATTTTTGATATACATGCGTGCCTCCATCTGAAATGTTGATTTAACTAAAACTGCATGAAATTAAAATATATCGGGCATTGATCAAAGAAAAAAATGTAACTTTCTTTTTTCAAACGCGTAGATAGCATTAAAACTGATTAGGAAAATGAAAGGAACCTGAAATGATAAAAGAAATAGCTAAAGTTGTCGTGGTACTCTTGCTGGCAACACCTTTTGTATACATGTTTTATGACGTTTCACTGGATATATTCAAAAGGGTTACCAGATCGACAAAACCTGTATTAGTGAATGTTTTCAATAGTTTCATAAAATAAAAGTTTCCGCACCATCCCCATAGATAACCCTCAGAGCCGTTCCGTTTTGGAGCGGCTTTTTTTGTTTATACGCTGTAAAAAAACTTTCATACGAAAATGAAAGCCGTTATATTCATGAACTATGCAATATGAAAATATACTGTTTTGGATTAATACCGCCGGATTAATTATCAGCGATTTTTTTATCCTGATCCTCATATATTCTGCTTTTCATGAAAATCAAAGACGTGCATGGTATTTTGGTTTAGTATTTCTGCTGATTAATTCAGCATTCTGGCTGGTGATGATATTTTTCATTGACATTCAAATGGCCGCGGTGTTGAATGTGTTATTTATGATCCTGATTTTTATTTTCATGCTGATCAGTCTGGCGCGCTGGTTTCCTGCGCGGTCAGCGGAAAAACAAACGCCCACGCAACTGTTTGATGAACGCGATCATATGTTTGCGCGAAACAATTTGCAGCTTCACAGCGATTTATTTGAAAAATACTACAGCATTCACCCGGAATTAAAGGCTGTCGATGAAAAAATCCATAAGCTTCCGGAACTGCTGGAGCCGGGTTCGATTTATTATGACCGGATATTCGCGCCTCTGGGCATTGCTCACGATACAGTAACCACTGCCGGCAAGCATGCCGCAGATTTTCCGGTTGCGCATGAGCGGGTCGAAACGGATCCAAAAGAAATCAGTGAAATCATCTGTCGAATCGCAAAATATCACGGGGCCGTTGATGCGGGCATTACAAAGACCAAACCCTATCAGTTTTATTCGCATGCCGGCCGGCAGGCGGATGATTGGGGAACAGAAATTAAAAATACGCATCCGTATGCCATTGCAATCATTGTGGCAATGGATACGGCGATGATCGGTCACGCCCCGAAGTTACCCATGATTTTGGAATCCACCAGACAATATATCGAGGCTGCCAAAATTGCCCATATTTTGGCCAATTATATTAAAGGACTTGGTTATGATGCCAGGGCGCATTTCGACGGCCAATACGAGGTGGCCTGCGTACCGGTGGCCCTCGACGCCGGGTTGGGCGAACTGGGCAGGCTGGGCCTGCTGATACATCCGGACTATGGACCTTGTGTGCGTATTTCGGTGGTTACCACGGAAATGAAGCTTTTCGAAAGTAAAAATACTGCACACCATATCGGCGATTTCTGCCGGATATGTAAAAAATGTGCCGATAATTGTCCGACCAACGCCATAGCATACGCTGAAATGCCGGAAAGCAGAGGTTTTAAACACTGGCATATTAACATGGAAAACTGCTATACTTTTTGGAAGCGCTCAGGTACGGATTGCGGTATTTGTCTGCGGGTTTGCCCATATACTAAACCAAATACCCTGTTTCACAAAATGGCCCGGTTTTATGTATCGCGCAATCCCGTCAATCAACGGGTCGCCCTGTTTTTTGATGATCTGCTTTACGGCAGAAAAATAAAAATATCGAAAAAAAATCCCACTTATGATCAGATGATTGTTTAGCATTTTATGATTTTTGAAATTATTGAAGTGGAAAGCTACAGCGGTTATAAAAAAGATGAGCGACCGCTGGCATTCAATTTCCGCGGTAAACACCGGCAGGTGGAAAGTATCATCGATCGCTGGTACGAGGGCGGCGTAAAAGCGGGCAGCCCGGTTTATAATTATTTTAAAGTAAAAACCAGTAGTGATGAGGTGTTTCTGCTGCGTTATAATGTACGACTCGAATCATGGGCCATACTCATTGTCTGAATTTCTTTGCATATTTCATGCCTCACAGCGGTGATTCAATAATTTGCGAATAATAGACTCAATTTCATAGTTTAATTCATCAGTGAAACTTAGATAAAAATATTCATTGAAGGGAAACACAATATGCATTTACAGCGGAATTTATCAAAAAATACCGGAAATATTAAATTTGCACAAACCGTGTTCGCAGCTTCTTTTATGCTGATTTTCCTGATCTTTGTCAACGGTTTCGCTCAATCGGGCAAAGAGACTGTTCACAAACCGCAGCTGCGTTCCGATGGCTGTACTGTCATCACCGTTGGTAAAAAGGCAACGTTCGACGGTTCGGTAATGAATTCGCATACCATGGACGGACATAAATATCGAACATGGATTGACATCACACCGGCTAAGGATCATCCCAAGGGTGCCATGAAAACCATATATAAGCGGGTTGATTCCGATTCCTTTGCCATGCCCGTTTACCTGGACGTTCCAATCGGTGAAATTCCCGAAGTACGTCATACCTACGGATTTATTAATTCCGCCGTGCGCTGCATGAATGATCAGCAGCTAACCATAGGCGAATCAACTTTCGGGGGACGCAGTACACTGCGATCGGACAGCGGAATGATACACATGGAAATGCTGACCCGGATTCTGCTGGAACGCTGTAAGACCGCGCGGGGCGCCATAAAACTGGCCGGAAAATTACTTGATAAATACGGCTGGATCGATACCGGTGAATGTTTAACCTTTGCCGATACCAAAGAAGTCTGGCATATGGAAATCGTCGGACCGGGCAAAGGGAATTTCGGGGCTGTCTGGGCAGCGCAGCGCGTGCCCGATGATCAGGTTTCGGTTAACGCCAATGCCAGTCGTATCCGTCAAATTGATCTCGATAATGGAGACTATTACCTGGCCTCGAAAAATGTTTTCACGGTTGCGCGGGACAGCGGCTGGTGGGATTATGAAAATGAGCCCTTTGAATTTTGTTATGCTTACGATCCGGAGGGACGCGAGTCGATTTCCAGCCGCCGGAGAGAGTGGCGGGCGCTCAGCCTGGCGGCGCCTTCCTTGAAATTGCATCCCTATGATGAAAATTATCCCTTTTCCGTAAAACCCGATACGCTGGTCACCCTTGAAAAAATGATACGCATCTTTCAGGATTATTACGAACACACTGATTATAATCCGGTTAAAAATATCACCTGGGTCAATCCGGAGGGTGAGCACGAAATATCACCACTCGCTAATCCATTCATGCCTTATGATATGAACCGTATTTTTGATATCAACGGCGGCTGGGGCTGGCGCGGCGAGCGGACGATTGCCCGCTGGTATACAATCTACGCCACGATTACACAGTCGCGCGACTGGCTGCCCAACGAGGTAGGCGGGCTGGTCTGGCTGGCCTGGGATAACGTGGCCGCTTCGGTTTACACGCCGATTTACTGCAGCATATCCGATTTACCCAAATCTTTTAAAACGCCGGGGAGGATTGACGGCTATACGGACGACTCGGCCTGGTGGGCCTTTAACCGGCTTACAACGCTGACTGCCCAGCGCTGGGGCGATATGCGCCATGATGTACGCAACGTGTGGGATCCCATCCAGAAACAATTATTTTCCGATCAACGGGAAATTGAAAAACAGGCGTTGCAGTTGCTGAAAGAAGATCCCAAAAAAGCAAGAGCCTTTTTGACGATTTACAGTATGAAATGGGGTGAAAGGATCATTAGCGATGCCTGGGATCTGGGGGATTTTCTGTGGACTAAATACGACGAGAAATTTTGACATGTTGAGTTAATCGATAATATAAGTGTATCATACGGAACAGGATATTATTACCGGAGCTTCAGATGCTCAAAGTATACTCTTGCGTCTAAAATAATAGTAAAGAATGCTGATAACTACAATGAGGATTGTACTGTAAATCAGCAGCGAATCCGTCGATTCCATCGATATCCTGTGCAGAAAACCAAAAATATTGTCATCCCGAAAACCGATTAAAGCATCACCGGTCAGCATCCGCCCGTACTCCGAAAGGGCTAAAAACAAATCGATAATCGAGACGGCGCCGATAAACAATAATAGTATATCGGTATATAATGAACTGCGCTCCATAGAAACATTGTGTAAATCTTCCAGTCGCTCCGAACAGAGCGCCATTTTATCTTCGGCATAATCAATCAGATTATCAAAATCCCAGTTTTTCATAATCTGTTCGAGCATGGACAGTTTGTTTCTGGTCAGATACTTTTTGATTTCGCGGTAATGAATAATCAGCAGTTTTGCGCTGGATATTGTACTCTTCAGATAGTAGTTTAATTCCCTGATTCGCCGTTTTACTTTTTTCGTGTATGAAACAGCGATCACGTCCAATATGTTATGGTTCAGGCAATCGAGCGCCGCGTAAAAATACTGGGCAATGGTAAGGCTATCCCACGCTTCCCTAAAGGTTAACCGTCTGACCTTTGGGGATTGTTCAGCCGGATCATTTGCTCCTTCCCGAACCACGTAATTTACCCAGGCCAAAGAAAACGCCTGCGGATCGGATTGTACTTTTTCAATTTCATTTTTGTCACCAATATCTTTCAACCAGTGCGCAGTAAATGATTTCACCAATTCTTTATCGGTTTTTTCGAACATCAATGTCCGGGTAATCCACATCACTTTGGTCTGAACTGATTCGCTGCCGGAAAAAAGTGGTGATCGAAGGCGTGGTAAATAGGGGGACTTTTCATCCTTTATGGTTAAATCATGAAAACTTTCGTAGTGGTGCGGGTTTTGGATGTAGTGCGCCTTTTTATCCGCTATACGGGATAGGTGGTACAAAAAAGGATAAAGGGCTTTCGGGTAAAATTTTCCCATGAAGGAGTCGCAAAATTTTACGGCAAATATCTGTAAATAATCAAGCAACCGCTGATAACCAACAGACAAATGATCCTGAATAGCCCGCAGTTCTATATCCATTTCTAAAATTGCGATGGTATGATCATAAATTTTAATCTTCAAGCGATCCATTTCCGGTTTACAAATTTTGCTCAGAAAATCCAAAGTGTCTACATCTGTTTTGTCTGTCACATCTTTTTTCATTGAATTGATCGCATCCACAACTGCCTCTTTGCCCATTTCTTCCGCATTTTGAGGAATGATAGACATGACTTCAAGGGCGTGTCCCATCGTATCTTCTTCAATGCTGGTATAAGCGATTTCATCCTGATTTATATTTGTATCGCTATGCATAAATCGCACTTGTTTCAGATAGAGAAACTGGTCAGAAAGGCCGTGTTTCATACGCCTTTCCGTCTTTGTCCAGAAATCAATATAATCCCGCGACAATGCGGCATGCATTCCGTTATTTAAAGCAAAGTGTACGCGGAATGGGGCCAGAATACGTAGTTTCATAATGGACCTTTATTTTTAAAATGATATTATTCAAATTCAATGTACATGTTTTCAACAAAAAGTACTTTTCCTTTTAGCGGACCTTCAATAATCCGCACGCGGGTCAGGTTAAACATTTCATCGTACATTTTGAATTTGCCTTTCTTGAGGAAACGTTCGCTCCATTGCAATACGATAGCGCGGGTTCCTCTCGGAAGAATGTACGCATCATCGTCATCCCTGTTTTCACGCGCTCTGATCATTGGAAATGAATCAAGTCCGTTTAATCGCACCAGCCGCGTTCCGCCGTTTTCGAGGTCATGTGTATCCAAAATTTGGTCGTATATGCCTTCTGTTTTAATGCGTTTAAGCGAAGCGTTAAATTGATTAATGAAGGCTTTGTTGCCGGGATTCTGCTTCGATACGATCAGATAAACATGCTGTTTGCTTGTAATGCCGGGTAAATAGCCGAATTTGTGCTGCACATCATTAAAATGCATTCGTAATATTGCCTGACCAACTTCTTTGGTCGCCGGCAGGAAATCGATTTTACCATTCAATAGCATTTTAAAAGCAGTCAGTTCCGTTTTAAATTCGACTGTATTTTTCCATCCGGTGCGTGCCTCTTCAAAATAGCTGTATCCCTTTACAAAACCTATTTTATATTTATCCAGTTGCCGCGGATTGTTAATCAATTCTGCGTTTGGAAGTTTTTCCTTTATATAGAAAACGACATTTTCAACTTCGATGAGCGGCTCTGAGTAATACATTGCTTTTAAACGGACATCGTTTCTGAAATAGGGGTAGGTGGCCTTAATTTTCCCTTTTTTTACCAGATCGTAACCAAGATAAAAAGGTAAAAATGATAACTGAGGTTCATATCCCATGTCATTTAAAACGGCCCGGACAATTTTTGTTGCCAGCCCGTAACCGCTTTCCTTTTCCGAAGAGTAGGGCGGCCATTCTCCTGTAACAACATTTATCGGTTTAAAATTTTGGGCAGTGGTGATGATTGGAATGATTAGTAAGAGTCCATAAATAATTAATTTTTTCATATTGGTTCCCCGGTTTTCTGTTTAGCAAAAAGTATAAAAATAGTTTTGGTAAATAAAATATTTTTTTTATACTTGAAAATATTTTATTTGGTGATAAAAAATATTTGAGGCATTGGAAAAATTTTGACGAATATTATAGAAACGATCGGATGGCTGGGATTCTTATTGTACCTGATAGCCTATTTACTTTTGGCAACGAAAATTATTACGGCAAATTTCACTTATTATTTACTGAACATTATCGCGGCACTGTTTGTGGTTATCATTTCAGTGCTCAAAGGTACGGTGCAAACGATAGTTATAAATGTCATCTGGGGTGTGATCAGCTATCTGGCCATCATTCATTATCGGCTGAAGTTGTCATTATTGAATCCAGTCTACTTCAGATTTTTGCATATTGCTATATTCCTAATCTCTGCACTTTCCGCTTTGATCGATCCATACTGGAGTGTCGTTTTGTTCGGCTGGTGCAGCGTCTTTTATTTTTTGGATGCTTTACTGTTATATTCGAATAAAATCATAAAGCAGTCTGAATTTCATATCTGGAACTTTCTGGCTGCGGTAACCATCTTGCCACAACTCATCCACGACAGTAACTGGCAGGTGCTGGCCCTGGAAGTATGCTGGGCCCTGTTTGCTGTTTACGGATTGATAGCTGAATTAGTGATTAAAGAAAAAAGGAAAGTGGAATTATAATCAGTTATTTAGCAGACAAAACACCTGTCTGTATTATTACAACTGTTCCAGTGCCTCAATAACTGCTTTGGCAAATAATAAATTGGCATCGATTATTTGGAGATTTTCGCCATCATAGGCAATGGGCAGGTCGGAACAGCATAAATAGACCGCCTGCGCCCCGCGATCGAACAAAGAGCCGGCGGCATCGGATAATAAACTTTTTAAGTGTCCATCAATTACGCCGGTTTTTACCTGCAGCCGCACCGGTTCTACCAATCGCTCATGTTCATCCTTTTGCAGCTCAACCGTTTTTATATTGTGAACGGCTAACAATTCCTTGTAGAGATTAAGTCTGAAGATACCCTTGGACGCCAATATGCCGACCGGATTAATCTGATTTTCGCGGATGTGGTCAATTACGACACTGACCATATCCATCAGCGACACTTTCAGATGTGGCTTTATTTTTTGCAGAAACGGGTAAACGGTATGGCAGGGTACCGCAATAATCTGAACGCCGCAGTTTTCCAGCATTTTTGCCGAATTCAGCAGGGTGTCGGTCGGATCCGTTGTACCCTCAAGCAAAGCGGATACGCGATCGGGAATCTGCGTATTGGAATCGATGATCACGCGATTGTGTTCCTGGTCCGTTTCCGCATGCATATGAATCGTTAATTTGTAAAAAAAATCGGCCGTGGCCAGCGGACCCATGCCGCCCAGTACGCCGAGTACCGGTAACTGATCAGTCTTTTTCATTTTCGAAATCACCGCGTTAGTTTAATTGCCATTATTATTGAAGCCTGTAAAATAATAAATATTTTTAAATAATTCTACAAATGCCTCTCCCGCAGAATTGCAAAGATTGCGTGACTTGTGTTTTTGAAACTATAAAGTGGTACTTACATCCGGACAAGCAGATTATATCCCGAATATTTTGAATAGGACTTTGATTTAAAATAATATTTCTTATATTTTATCAGGTTATATTTTAACGAATGCCGGGGCATGAAGTTGATCTTATAACCGGCGATGCAATTAAAAATCGTTTTCAAATCACTTCATCAGAGTGGATAATTCATGTATAGGTTTATTCAGAGATGGAAAATCGCAAGTGCAGCCCGAATTTAAGGATGGAGCTGCAGGAAGTTTAGATGATTTTACATGATAAACAACTAAGAGTTCGACTACAATATGCTTCTGAAAGATATTCATCTTAACAAAAAGGATTTGGTTTTATGCAAATGGTCAATTCAGGACTGGAGTTTTTAAAATTAGTCGTTCTGACGACGGTCGGTCAGCTTTTAGCGATTTTAGGCGCTTTTTTTATTTTCGGTATCATTCTGTATTTTTTAGCACGCTTTACCAGAACAACCTTTGTCCGCTCGGTCGGCTACAAAGCCGATGTAATCTGGACCGGCTGGCTGGGTACGCCGGTGCATGAGCTGGGTCACGCCCTTTTTTGCATTCTGTTCCGTCACCGTATCGTGGAAATGAAATTGTATGACCCCAATGCCGAAGACGGCAGTCTGGGATATGTCAATCACGCCTATAACCCCAATAGCACGTATCAGAAAATCGGCAATTTTTTCATCGGCGCCGGTCCGATTATTCTGGGGGCGTTCGTGCTTTATGCAGCCATGTATTACCTGGTGCCGAACAAAGATGCCATTTTTAAAATCATCAATGTCGGTCATGTGAGTGTGACCGCCGATCTGGCATCATTAAAAGCGCAATTTGTTCTATTGTATGAAACCGGCGAAAAGACAATCGAAGCATTGTTCACCCCTGCAAACCTGAAAACCTGGACTTTCTGGCTGTTCATTTACATCTCAATCTGTGTAGCCTCACACATGGAACTAAGTCCGCCCGACCTGAAAGGACTTTGGTCCGGTCTCGCCACACTGGTGATCGCTTTATTTTTAGTAAATTTTGTTTCCATGTTGTTTGGCTTCAATGTCGGCCGCTATATTATGATGGCTACGGGCTACACCGGTATTTTTATTGGTCTGTTTATTTATGCCGTAATCATCTCAACCGCCAATTTTGTGGGGACCTTTGTGATTCTGTCGCTGTATAGCCTTGTTTTCCGCAGACGCTTGTTCAGTCCGTTTGCCTGATAAAAACGGGAAAATGATTGATATGAATGAACAGATAAAAAAGAACGTACTCGAAACGGTTCGCTTGCTGGCAGAAAAGATAAAGGCCAATCCCGAATTATACTTTTTTAATGATGGTGCCGATATTCTTGAAATCATTGATTTTGAGGTCGAAACCTGCATTATCCTGCCATATTCCTACAAGTGTTTTATCAGTTATTTTAATGGGGGATTCATTTCCCGCTTGCCGCTGAAAAATCCTGCTGAAAATATTGGCGAACTGGAAACGCTGGAATGGAACAGCAATCATATTTTCGGTCTGGATGAGATCGCAGAACACTTTCAAAAACTGAAGGGGATGAACTGGAAAAATTATGATGAAAATCCCGAGCATTATCCGTTCATACCGGTTTGTCAGACGGAATCGGGGGAATACTTAATCTTTGTTAATCTATTAAACAAAGATGAAGAAAGTCCTGTATTTGATGCTTTTCACGAAGAATTTCCCTCGAGCTGGGGCACACTTTATAATAATTTCGGCGAACTGCTCAGCGATTACGTACATCTGGAAGGTCTGATCGACACGACTTCCTATGAGGAGCCGACCGTTGCGGAGTACCTCAAAAAATCGAAAGAATTTTGATAGTTTAGAAATAAAAGAGGTGGAGAGAATACTATGTTTTTCAAATCTAAAAAAGGAAAGGTTACATGGAAAGCCAACGACGAAGGTTATTTCTTTTACAAAAATGGCGAGGATGTCGGCAGTGATACATTGAACGTGAAGTGCGGTGATCATGCGCTGGTTTATCTTAAGGAAAACAACGGCACCTATTTTTTGGAAAATTTTTCAGGCAAAAGGGATATGACCGAGCGTCCTGCGAAATTGCTGGCCGATGACGACACGGTTTTCTGGGTTCGGGACGGAGACGGATTCCGGGTGATTATACAAGGCATCGATATGGCCCCGGAAGCGGTAAATATTTTTAACGGCGATGATTTACTGGTTTATCTGGAAGAGAATAACACGACCTACCTGCTGCACAATTTTAAAAAAGCAAAGGAAAATAATCCCCAAAAGGCGGAAGTGCTCTCCGATACCGACTATGCTTTCTGGACCGCCGAGAAAGATAATTTCATCGTATTTTATAAGGGTAAAAGCATTACGGGAAACATCGACTATGCCCGGCTGTATGATTCCATGATCATTTATTACGAAACGGATAATGCCACCATTTACCTGGAAAATTACTGGAAAAAGAAGGATGGCCGTCTGCGTCCGGCGCGCATTCTTTCAACCACAGATACAGCCTTCTGGCTGAAAGATGGTAATGGATTTAAGCTGTTGGATAAAGCCCGGCCCATCCACGGGGAATCAACAAACAGCAGAATTGATCACAATATCCTGGTATACCATGAAAAGAGCGGCGCAACCTATTTCATTCCCAATTTCTTTTCTGCCAAAGAGACGGAACTCTTTCCGGCAATTATTTTATCCCGCCGTGCTGAAGTGGTCTGGCGGGCCTCAAATAATCGTTACGAGATCTGGTATCATGGGAAAAAACTAACCAAAGGCCTGTCGCACCAGCCGTTGGGTAATGATCTGGCGGTGATGAGTGATGAGCTCAATCTGATGATGCATCTGCCCGGATTCAGGCAAAAACAGGATAATAAGTTGCGCGCCGTTGAGCAGTGAGGAATTTGTTTATGCGTATTTTGATCATCAGTATTTTATTGCTGTTTCTGATAAACCTGCATGCAGAAATACCGCTGAAGCGCGGCGTCAATCTGGCCGGCTGGCTGCAGAAAGACAGTCCGGGACAAATCCAGTTCAGCAAATTTACCCGCGATGATTTTGTCAATTTGAAAAAACTTGGATTTGATCACGTACGTCTGCCGATTAATCTGCATGCCATGACCGGTGACGCGCCTGAATATGTCATTGATGATTTGTTTTATTTTTTTCTTGATCAGATTATTGATTGGTGTGAAGAGCTTAATATTTACCTGATTCTGGATAATCATACCTTTGATACGCACATTGACACGGATCCTGATATCGACCAGATTCTGCTGCCGGTGTGGACGCAGCTGGCCGGACATTGTCATCACCGCTCGGATTATGTCCTTTACGAAGTTCTGAACGAACCGCACGGCATCAGCGATGCGCGCTGGAATGAGATCCAGCAGCAGGTGGTTGCGGCCATTCGCAGCGTCGATCAGAGGCATACCATTGTGATCGGGCCGGCCGGCTGGAACAGCTTTAACAATCTCGAGGCAATGCCCCTCTACGCGGACAGCAACCTGATCTATACCTTTCATTTTTATGATCCTTTTCTGTTTACGCACCAGGGAGCGAGCTGGACAGAACCGTCCATGGTGCCGGTGGCTGATATTCCATTTCCCTATGATGCCAGTCGCATGCCTGCCTGTCCCGCGGAACTGGTCGGTACCTGGATAGCTGGCGCATACTCGGGTTATCCGGATGAGGGCACGATCAGTAAAGTCAGGAAAAATATCGATATTGCCGTTGCCTTTGCCGAAGAACGGAACGTGCAACTGCTTTGCGGTGAATTCGGGGTGCACATGCCCACCAGTCCCGAAGGCGACCGGCGCATCTGGTATCAGATCGTACGTAACTATCTGGAAAATCATAAAATTGCCTGGACGGCCTGGGAATATAACGGCGGTTTTGGTTTTTTCGAAAAGGGCAGCAATAAACTCTTCGATTATGATCTTAATGTGCGTATGCTGGAGGCGCTGGGACTCAACGTGCCCGAACAGAAGGAATTTGTTCTCAAGCCGGACAGTACCGGGTTTTATCTTTATGGCGATTATTATGAAAAACACATCATTGAAAATAGCTGGCATAGCGGCGGTGTCCTTGATTACTATTCCGAAGCGAATCCGGCCGCGGGTAAATTTTGTATCTACTGGAGCGGGGCAGCGCGGTATAACAGCATTGTTTTCAAATTTGTGCCGATCAAAGACCTTTCACAATTGCTGGATGAAGACTATGCCGTCGATATGATGCTGCGCGTCGATGCGACGAACGCATCTTTTGATATACGCATTGTCGATACTAATACGGATGATCCGGCCGACCACCCCTGGCGCATGCGCTACATTATTGATCAAAACAATGCGATTATGGATGGTGAATGGCACCGCGTACAAATTCCATTGCATCAGTTTACGGAACATGGTTCCTGGGATAATAATACCTGGTATGAACCGGTCGGTGATTTTGACTGGCAGGCCATCGATCGTTTTGAGATCGTCGCCGAGCATCAGACCATGGAAGGGATTCAAATCTGGTTTGACCGCATCCGGATTATTGATCCAAATTCGGTAGGCATCGAAGATAAGAAAATTGCCCCGGTTTCTATTCATCTCTATCAAAATTATCCAAATCCATTTAACACGGAAACAATAATTCGTTTTGATGTAGAGACGTTGCACGCAACGTCTCTGCCACCAATAAAAATAAATATCTGCAACATCCTCGGTGAAAAAATCCATACTCTTTTTCGCGGAAATGCACCAGCGGGTGTGCATGAAATTCACTGGGATGGCCGGGATGCATCAGGCAGAATCGTACCCGGCGGTGTTTATTTTTACCGGTTGGAAGCCGGAAACTTTCAGCAATCACGCAAAATGATTTTTTTGAAATAAACTTTTGAATGCTATAATTTTCAGGTTCATCTAAAAGGAAGGAATCAATGAAAGCCTGGCATGAAGACGACCGTTTCTGGAAAGAAATGTCCGTTAAACTTTTCAGTGAATCGCAATGGCAATCGGCGCCGCAGGAAGTTGAGCAAATCAGTTTTTTGCTCAATCTGAAAAAGAATCAGCATATACTCGACCTTTGTTGCGGTCCGGGCCGCCACAGTCTGGCCTTTGCCCGCGGCGGATACCGGGTGACCGCCGTTGACCGCACGGTATCTTATCTTGAAATGGCCAAAAAAGAAGCGGATAAGGAAAATCTGAATATAAATTTCATCAATGATGATATGCGCCGATTTACACAAAAAGCTGCTTTTGATGCCGTTGTGATGATGTATACCTCTTTTGGCTATTTCGAAGATGCCGCTGAAAACCGCAAGGTGCTTGATAATGTGTATCAATCGCTGAAAAAGGGCGGCAGACTGCTTATTGATTTAATGGGCAAGGAAATCATCGCCCGGGTTTTCAGGGAACGTGACTGGTATGAAAAAGAAAATATTATCTATCTGGAAGAACGGCAGATCAGCAAAAACTGGAGCTGGATTGATAATCGCTGGATTGTCTTCGACGGCACGAAGCGTTTCGAGTATGTTTTATCTCACTGGATTTACTCCGCATTTGAGATTGAATCCACGTTAAAAGCGACCGGATTTCGCACCGTGCAGATTTACGGCAACCTGAACGGCGCCTCGTACGATCAAAATGCCAAACGGCTGGTTGCGGTAGCGCATAAATAACGAATCACATCTAAATATAACCTGAGCCCGACTTTTAAGGCAGATACCAATTAATTCAGAGAGGTGTAGTACCTGCAGTATGAAATTCAATAAACAAGTATCACTTGGCCGCACGCAACTCAGGGTCGGCCGGCTGGGTATCTCGTCCAGTTTCGGGGCGCCCGTTGAAGCCTACCGTGAAGCATTTGAACGGGGCTTGAATTATTTTACCTGGGGCACTTTTATTAAAGGGCGCGCAGCGGCCATGCAGGAGGCGATCCGGGAAATCATAGATAACGGTCAGAGAGATAAACTGGTGCTGGCGATGTACAGTTATTCGCATATTTCTTTTTTAACCGAACCGCTGCTGGTCAGAGGATTGAAAAAATTAAACACCGATTATGCCGACGTGCTTATTCTGGGCTATTACCCTAAAATGCCGTCCGATAAAATCTTGAACAGAGTTCGTAAATTGAAGGAAAAGGGGCTGGTGCGATTCATCGGACTTTCCGGTCACAACCGAAAATTGTTTGCCCGGCTTGAAAAGGAAAAATTGATCGATATTTATCATGTGCGCTACAACGCCGCCCATCGCGGGGCGGAGCAGGAAATATTTCCATATCTCGGGTCCGAAAATAAGACCGGTATCGTTTCCTTTACCGCCACCCGCTGGCGAAAATTACTCGACCCAAAGCAGATGCCGCCGGGTGAACAGGCGCCATCCGCTGTTGACTGCTATCGTTTTGTGCTTTCACATCCCGCAGTGGATGTTTGTATGAGCGGCGTTAAAAATCTTGATCAGTTGCGCGAAAATCTGAAAATTCTGGAAACCGGCCCC
>CAYXRA010000024.1:0-37734 GCA_964467525.1 uncultured Calditrichaceae bacterium | reverse complement strand
ATACAATTGTCCGTCCCTCGTTTCGATAAAATTTTCGAAAAGCGAATCATTTTGCGCGGTAAGCATGGTGACAGAGAAAAATATTGCACAGATAATTTTTAGCGATAAAGATACTTCTTTCCGGAACATGGTTATTTTCCTATTTTATTCGTCTTCCAGTTTATCGTACCAATTGTATTTTAAAAAGATGGTTGTAACCACCAGAATGATAATGGATAAGCTCATGCTGAAAAATTCCTGAATAACCAGATATAAGGGCACCAGCACCAGCATTAGCTGCCAGATAATGCCGACCGAGACATTGGTCATATCACGCCGCCAGGAACTTAAATTCACAAAATCCGGATTGTCCCGCAGCACTTTTTCATGGATGGGTTTCCAGAATCCCCAGGGACGCACCGAGCTGTAAAATGATTTTAATACTTCTTCATCGTCGGGTTCGGTGAACAGGCTGACGCCGATACTGGCCGCACCGGAGATGAACAGAATAATCAGAAAGCCGAAAAGCAGGGGCAGTCCGGGAAAAAACAAAGCTAAAAACATCGCTGTCGCTATTCCGGATATCATACCCCAGAAATAGCCGAATCCGTTAAATCGCCACCAGTGCCATTTGAGGATATTTGGCGCCGTATAGCCGCCGAACAATCCGGATACGATAAACTCCATCACCGTGTGAATCGATTTGGACAACATACCGAAGATAACGCCGAGGATAACAACCAGAAATGAGGCGATATAACTCATTCGGATCGTTTTATTTTTGGAGGCATCGGGTCTGATATATTTTTTATATAAATCATTGACTATGTAAGCGGCGCCGGCATTCACCGTCGAATCAAAAGTTGACATGTACGATGCAAGCAGACCGGCGATAATGATACCAACCGCACCCACAGGTAGAAAATTGTTAATCACATAGGGCATCACCGTTTCAAAATCGATATCGCTGCCCATGGCTTGCAGCTTAGGCATAAAATAAACCAGTCCGAAAAGCGAAATACCACCGATCATCAGCCAGCGCGGCAGCAGCGCCACGGATACGATACCGCTCATAAAAGCCGATTCCTTTGGCTTGCGTGTTGCCAAAACACGCTGCATATCGTAATTGGGCGCCGGACCGGCGATACTGACCAGAACACCTTTAAACAAAATCATCATCCATACAATGCCGAACATGGAAAATCCGTCGGAATCGATTTTCTGATTCACCGCCGGTAAAAGACCACTCCAGTCCAGATTCAGTTTCCAGCCAAAGAAAAGATTTTTCCAGCCGTCCGGCGTAACAGCGGCGATTTGATCCGGGGTGATTTGTGTAAGCGCCAGATACCCCAGAATAACGGACGCGATTGAAAGCATCACAAACTGCACAATATCGGTAAAAACGACGCTGTACATGCCGCCGAGAATTACATAAATCGTGGTAATAGTCATCAGCGTGATCCCATAAAACTCAGGGGATAAATCCCAGGGTAATATAATGCTGGCAAATCGACCGATACCCTGATAAGCGTAGGATAAGAACCCTACCACGGAAACCAGGGCAAAAATGACAATACTGATGCGCGACAGTTCTCCGCCGCGCTTATCGCCGAAGCGGGTGCTGATCCATTCCGCACCGGTGATTACATTGGAACGTCTGATCCAGATTGCCAGATAGATCATCAGAAATATCTGATTGAAGGTTGGCCAAAGCCAGGGCAGCCAAACCCCTTTGACCCCATAAATGAAAATAATCGTTACCAGCCACATGGTACCGGTGATATCAAACATCGAGGCGGCGTTGGATACGCCCAAAAAATACCAGGGGACCGACCGTCCTGCCAGAAAATAGGCGGTCATATCCTCGCTGGCCCGCTTTCTGATATAAAATCCGACCAGGATGACGCCCACCAGATAGCATCCGATAATGATTAAATCGATCGTGTGAAGCTGCATATCAAATTCCTTTTATCCTGTTGCGTTCGTTGTTTTCTTAAGCATATTATTGTATAAGTTGATTATAGTATTCGTGAATGGGCTGTAAATTTTTTTCTATTTCATAGGGCGCCCTTAATTCTTCAATATACGTGCTGACCGTGCGTCGCTGTTTATTTTTTAGTAACATTGCTTTAATCTGTTTTCTGGTTTCTGTATTATCATGCGAGGCCGCAGTGGCCGCTTTATTTTTGTCGAAATAATTATTGATTTCCTTGTCGGTAATTTTTGTTTGTTGCACTATCTTTTGTTTGGCTTTAAGCTGCACAAGATACTCTCTGAAAATACGTGTGCGCTGAGCAACGAAGGGATAGCGGTCGGACAGATTCATTTGCTTTGCTTCTTTGGTAATAACAAAATCACGGAAGGCAAAATCGAGCGCGGTTTTAAAACTGTGATGCAGCGCCTGATACGGAATATAATTAATCAGGCCGATAAATTCCGCGATAGTCAGCGGTTTGCCGTCGATTATCGCCAGCGTCTCATTACGATAATCCCACAAGGTTCGCTCAAGCTGAAGTTGTTCCGCATCGGTCAACTGCTGCATTTTCATCCGGTCAAACGGGTTTGGCGGGCACCTCAGAATTTTCTTGAGCTGCTGCCCGGCCAGTTTCATCATTTTCGGTCGCACTTCAATTGTGATATTGTCCATTATTTTATTGATATAATCCGCTGCGATCTTATCGCCAATTTGTTTTTCAGTCAGCAGACGAAAATCCCGCTCCCGCGCCCGCATTTCCCGCCAGTTTTTCAAGGGAATTATTTCGAAATCTTCCACATAAAGGATATGCCAGCCGAAACGGCTCCGTACCGGCCCGGAAAAACGACCTGCCTGCAATTCAAAAGCACGCATGGCCATATCGAATTCCAACTGATCCCAGTAGACCCAACCCAGATCACCGCCGCTTTTGGCCAGGCCGGGTTCATTAAACACCTCACCGGCAAGTTTATCCCACGGTTCTCCTATTTTCAGGAGCCGATACAGACTATCCGCCATGGCTTTGGTTTCAGCGAACAGGTGTTTGATTTTTCGCCGTTCCCGGCTGAAACCGGAAACTTTTTTGACAAGCTGACTGTCTGGTTCAATCTGAGGCTCGATAACATGCTTGTAGTGCGCCTCGCGCAGACATTTATCATGATAGGCCTGAACGCGCATTTCAAGACGTTCATCATTCGCAATGCTATGCTGGGCGGCAATCAGGCGCCGGTTGATCATTTCATCTATAAATTTTTCGCGTAATTCGGGCGAATCAAATACATCGGGCTGCCTGAGCAACTGAAGATAAGCCTGCCTGAATTCAGCGAGACTGATCCTGTGCGGGCCGAATTCGGCAACATTAGATTTTTTTTCTGAACAGGCAAACGAGAATAAAAGCACGGCTGATAGAATCAGACGGCTCTTTATCGTATCTATTATATTCAGGTTAATATTTCGAAACAAAACGCTACACCATTGGTTAAATTCAATATTATTTTATCACTATGAATCGCCCGACTTTTTCCCCAATGCCCGGCGCCTCAATATGATAAATATAAACACCATAGGCAATTTCCATTTCATCCCTGGAAAGCATATCCCATATTCTAAAGCCACGGGTAATGGGCGGATCATCATGCCTGATCTTATCCACCAGTGTGCCGTCGATGGAATAAATACGTATGGTATATTCATCGGGTAAATTCGTAAAATGCAGCTCGCGCGGACCACGACCCGATGAATAAGGATTTTTGGGCTCCCAGGCTGCCGTAACAACATAGGGATTAGGCACCACTCTGATTTTATCAAGATTTTCACTGGCGGCCTGCATATCCAGTTCAGCGCCGCGCGTGCTAAAGCGATAGCGCGTGCTGCCATTGAAAGGAAAATCGGGATACAGGTACAGGGTATCACCGCTGCCCAAAAGCCGCCCGTAATGATTGTAAAAGGTGGTATCTTCTCCTGAATTATTTAACAAATCCCAGGTCATAACCACAGAATCGTTGGGCAGGGTTTCCGTGAATATCAGCCGGTCGGAGGCTGAAAATAATCCGGGCTGGACAACCTCAGGATTTTTAGTGGCATCGATAAATCCGAAATTGACCGGTTCGCCGCTCTGGGCATCGAATACTTCGATATTGACGTCGGTTGCCTGAATAGGATACGGCGTACCGTTTTTGAGCAGCGGAAATATTGTGGATGATTGTCCGATAATTTCATCGTGAAATACAATTTTATATTGGCGCGGATATTCGGTGCCCTTTTCAAATCCAACCTGGTGAAACTGCTTGAACTGCAGGTCGTAGGTGTTGAAATAATCAATACTTTCACTCCAGCGCGTGCCGTTATAAATGCCTAATTCAGGCTTGTTGAGAATGCCCGGCGATGGATTGTACACAAAAAACTCCATGCCGTTGGCTATTGCCCGGAATGTCCGTGAATTGCCGTCATTATCCGCATAGCGGTTGAGAATTTCTTCTACCTTCCCTGCCTGAAGGCGATGTTCGTAAATCCAGATTGTATCGACGACATAGTTACGCGTCAGATTAACCAGCTCAAATCCGGTGGTAACCGTGGGCATGAACTCGTCCCGGTCGCTGCCGTCGATTAAGCTGTCCAAATCGTTATCCCTGCCGTCCATGGATTGGTCGAGAAAATGAATCTCGAATTGTTCACCGCTCACCAGTGAGTCCGGTTCCAGATAACTCACATAAATCCGGCCCTCGGTCAAACCTTCGCCAACCGGTTGCGGCTGCTCGTCGAATCCCGGCGGCACGTATCCCAGAACCGGCGCGGCGGGACGGACTGAAACCACGTTAATATCGGTTTTTATTTCACCGCTGGCATTTACCGTCACAAACATATTTGTTTCGGAGGGTGAGATATTCTTCTCAACGGATCCTTTGTCATAAGCGGTAACCGCATAAAAATAACGCTGACCATTGACCACCGGCGAATCGACATAGGTGTGAACCAGCCCGGTTTCACTGCCCAGATTAAACTGCACGCCGCGATTAAACGTAAGCGGGAAAAATCCGAATACGGAATCAACCTTATCGTAAATAGCCAGCGGCTTGACGTAGCGGTCATATCCATAGCCATCGGTAATTGAACCGGCATCATTAAATCCGGGATCGGTTGCCCGATATACTTTATATCCCTCGAAATCGTATTCGCGCAGGAAGCGGTCATAACTCTTTTCCGCACGGGTATCCCAGTAGAGGGTTACTTTGCGGTCGCCAACCACGGCCCGGACCGTCGGCTTGTCCGGAGCGACGGCAAAATTGTAGTTGGAATCATAAATTTTCTGAACGATTTCTTTGTTGCGGATGATATCTTCCTCATCCCAGCCGTAAACCATGGCCACGGAAAAAAATTCGCTCTGACCGGAAAGCAGCGGGAAATAACCGCTTGAAAAGACATAATCGGCATCCACATTTTCCAGGTGGCCGTCGAAAAAACCGGGACGCGATACGTCCCACATATCATCATCATTGGAATAAGTTAACGTGCCGTATTCATAAAAGATAAACGAAGTTAAGCCAATCTGATCCGACTCGTTGACGTCGGTTTTATCAATGTTTGGTTCACCGGGAAGATCGGTGCCGGCGCCGGAGGTTGGCAGACCATCTCCCTCGCCTTCGTCACCGGTGCCTGGTTTGCCGTCCAGACCGACATCGTCCAACTCCGGATCCCAGTCACCGTCGTTATCGATGCCATCGTCACGCCGCTCATCGATGAGCAGGTTATTCAGTCCGTCCCCTGTAAAATAATCTACAGCCAGATAATCCTGATCGTTGTAAACCGGATCACGAATATACAAAAAGTAGTGCACAGAATCCGGCGCAATCGCACCGTCGGATTCATCGATAATGCCGTTGAGATTATCGTCGATGCCGTTTCGTTCGACTTCAAACAGCGGCGCTCCGGGTATTTTGTAATAATTTTTGCCGTTAACAGTCAGAATCAGGGTATCATCCGGCATCGTGGTTAACTGACGTTCGTAAGTATCGTAATCAATCAGAACAATGCTTTCCCCGGGATCATAAGACCGGATGAACATGGACTGATCGATCACCACACCGCCGCCGGCATCAATGCCATCACCGTCGTTATCGATTCCATCGGTTGCATTACCGGGACTTTCCAGAAAGGCGAATCCGGCCCAGGGCACCGGCGTGTAGCCGGCGGCACCGATATTATCCCAGTCATAATTCACCGTCAATCCGATCTCACGGTAAAAAGTAGCGGCGTCGTCATCATAATCGGTGTTGGGTCCGCCGATTTTAGCACCCATGGAAGCGCCGACATTCAATCCGAAAACGGTCTTATGGTGATTCATCTCGCCGATATTTTCTATATCATGGATCCAGAAAATACAATCCTCGGCATCGGGATTACTCCACTGAAGGCCGCGCATAATCTGGCGCAACCCCAGACCGCCGCGCAATGATTGCGACGGGATGGGTAGTGGTAAACGGTATCCGTTCACTCTTTTTGTAAATTGATAATCATCCAGCACAAAATAACTTTCCTGATCGGCATTTTTCTGATCTTTGCCAAAATAGCCGTTCCAGGCCCCGCGCCAGCCCGGATCCTGCGGATCTTCCATTTTATCCGGCCAGAAAGGCGGCCAGGTGAAGGCCTGATGACTCATGGCCACGGCATGCAGCGGGTCAAGTTCTTTCTGAGTTAAATTATAATATCCGGGCAGCGGTTCGAAGCCTAAAAAATTGCCCAGCGAATCATGCGAAAAGGCATTGGGATCCCAGCCCTGACAAAAGACGGTCGGCGTGACGGTGGCATAAACGGAATCGCCGGTTGAATCAACGCCGGCGAATATGCGCATTTCGGCTGCGACATAATTGGAAGTATTACCCATTTGAACAAGTCCGCTGTTAATCGGCCACTCACCGCCGTAAATCAAACTCTGATCGCCCCGGATACTGCCCATCATCCCGTGATTATGAAAAGTAACGCGAATCAGGTTGCCGGAGTGATCATTGCGCGCCCGGTAAGCGGCGTCACCGTGACTGTTCTGAGTATAACCAATCGCAAATATAGTCAGAATAATTATAAATGATATGATAATGGATTTCATTCTTATCCGCACTCCTGTTTTTTTACAGAGAAAAAATCAGTGAAAATTTATTCAGTCTATCCAGGCGGCCGTAATCCACCGCCGCATAATCAAGGTAAAAATCGGAATTCAGAAAATTCAGGTACAGGCCAAATCCGAAAGTAAATCCGCCCTCGGCATCCTTCAGAAATAGCTGACGGTAGCCGGCCCGTAAAGCCAGTAAATTACGAAATGTGTATTCGCCGCCGACATTTAAATATTCAAAATTATCATTGGGGTGAACGGCATCAATGGCAATTACTAAATCATTATTTTCAATATTGAAGACGTCGCGCGTTACATTGGCCGAAATGCCCACACGGAATAAAATCGGCAGACTGTAGCTGTCGGTTTTCAAATTGGCGTTGATATTTGAATTATTTCCATCGCTGGTTTTATCGATATCATGCTGAACCAGCAAATCGCGACCGTCCAGTTGCATGCTGGTCCCGAAATTGGAAATGGACATTCCGACCTTTAGATTTTTAAAATGTGTCGTATAAATCAGACCGACATCGAGCGCAAATCCGGTGGCCTTGGTGTGCCAGAGATTTTCTCTTATCATTTTCACGGTGCCGCCAATGGAGAAGCGGTCGGTCAGCATGCGCGCGTAACTCAATCCCGCGGAAAAGGACGATGCCGATACCATCTCACCGGTTCCCTCTGGTTCTATGATTGTCGTCCGCTCGATATCCGGCATCCCAAGATAGGCAAAGTGAAAACCGAATGACCCGATATTACCCATCGGAAAAGCCACCGCCCCGTAATCAAAATACACGTCTGCGATATAATCATAGTGATTCAGCAAAAGCTGAACATTTTGAACATCGGCCAATCCGGAGGGATTCCAGTAAATGGCAGAAACATCCCGTGCCTGCGTGGTAAAGGCTTCGCCCATGCCCAGGGGGCGGGCGCCGACGCCGATTTTCAGAAAGGTGGCTGCCGAGGTACCGACTCTGGAAACGGATTGGGCCCGTACTGTCTGGTCAAATAAGTCAGCGCCGGAAAAAAACAGTATCAGGCAAAGCAGGGCCATCAATCGCGGCCGGTTTGAACGGGCTACTCTATTAAAAATTGTATTCATAATTTCACCTCTTTTATCTGCTGATCCTGAAACCGATTTGAATAAAACGCGGCGGTGTAAAATAACCCGGACGGGCGTAAAACTCGCCGACATCGGAGATTTCCACATCCGGATCGCCGGGACGGTCTTTCTGATTGACACCCTGGAGCGTATAATCCGGTTGACCTGTGTCTTCGTAAACATAATTGGCATTGCGTGTATCAAACAAATTTTGAACGTTCAGGAAAAATTCAGTACGAAATTTCCCCAATTCGAATCTTTTGGATAAACGTAAATCAAAATTATAGGTTAGTGGTTTACGCTCACTGTTTTCCCTGAGTCCGACAAAAGTGCCGGAGCCGGATACCTCACCACGGGCAAATGTCGGCGTATAGGGTAATCCCGAGTTCAGCGTACCGATCATTGTTGCCAGCCAGCCTTCACTGACGCACGTGAAAATTGTACTCAGGGAATGGCGCTGATCCCAGTTCAGATTGATCAGTTCGCGTCGTGGTTCGCGGTCACCCTGAATATCATAGTAGGCATCGATCGGATTCGAGGAAGTGCCTTTTGCCGTCATGTAGGTATAATCCAAATCAAAATTGAAGTTCTGCATGCGATAACTGCCCGAAACGGTTACACCTTTTGCTTCGGCATGATCTTTATTGACATACTTGTAATAGGTAACGCCGCCGTAGGTATCCTGCGGCTCGCCGGTGGATATCCAGTCGCGAATGTCGCGATAAAAACCGGTAACATGTAAATAGAGCTGATTAAATAATTCCTGCTGCAGTCCGATTTCGTACATGACCGTACGTTCTGCTTTGAGATTGGCATTTCCGACCAGATTTTGCGCACCGGCGCCTTCGATCCAGAAATTTGGGTTGGCATACAGGTAGCGGAATTCCGGATTCTGGAAAAAGTGACCGTAAGAAAAGTGGATCACGCCCTTATCGGTAATCGGAAAGGACAACCCGAAACGAGGACTGATCTGATAGCTTGGTTCAGTATCTTCGAACCAGAATGTTTCGCGTTCGGCAGGTGTATATGCAATCAGTAAACTATCCGGCAAATCCGGGTCATAATTTTTATAAATATGATCAAACTTAAACGGATCATAAAGCTGCGGATCTTTGGGATCAGCTAAGACTTTTCCATCCGGATCAAAATAATCGAAGCGCAAACCGATATTGATGATAAGTTCACGAAATTCGATTTTATCCTGTAAATAGGCGGCAAATTCTCTCGGATTATATTTGTAGTTGACGTGAAACGGAGAATTTTCACTGGGAACATAGGGCCGGTAATCTTCATCCGAAAACTGCAGTTCAAAATAATCGTTTTCCAGTGTGTGTAGTCGTGCCGATACGCCCGCTTTCAATAAATGCCGGTTGGTTAGCTGACTTGTAATATCAAAATTCAAAGAAGTGTAGTTAACATCGGATTTACTAAAATCCACGGGATTCCCGAAATAAGTGAAATCGCTGGGATTAACGCGCAGCGAAACATTTTCACTGCCTTCAGGGCCGAAAACATATTGTTCAAAATCGCTGCGATTAACGGGCATATAGCGATAATCATTCGGGTCTTCGTAAAGGTAGGCGTCATAATCTTTATCATAATAACTGGTTTTTAATTCGTAGAAGGTACTGGGACTCAGTACGTGTTTAAGTGAAACTATGTGGGTTTTGCTGTCCGTAAAATAGTTTCTGCCGGCATCCGGGACAAATTTGTAGGAATAACCGGCAACGCCATAACTGCGGTTATTATTGTAATAAAATCCATAACTCAGATTAAAGGCGTTCGTAAGATCAACGAACACCTTTCCCTGAGCGGAAATATTACGATACCAGTTCAAAGGCACCAGATCGTTGTCGGCTTCCTCAAAGATGTGCTGCTGATCGGAAACCGGGGACTGAAAGCCCCAGGGCTTAAAATAACGTTTTCCGTAATTATAACCAGGTGAATAATTGTAACGGCCCGAAGCAAAATAGGTTACTCTGTCTTTCAGATACGGAACGAGCGGCAGCGGCCCGGAAATATTTAGCTGCAGATCCTGGCTTTTGAGCGGATTATAATTATCAAGATAAGATTCCCTGGTCAGGTAGGGCTTGTTTTTGTAAACCGATTCCCTGCTGCCGGAATACTGTTCAAAATCATACACGATAAAGCGGTTGTCACGGGTCAGCGCGCGTGCGGCGGCATTGGCCCATTCGCTGTTATCCATCACGAAATATACATCATCGTCGAAGCTCAGGTAATCGCCCAGATATCCGGTCAGATTAATCTTAAATTCGTCACTACCCTGTTTTGTAACGATATTGATTACTCCGGAAAGGGCCTGCCCGTATTCGGCGTTAAAAGTACCGGTAATGGTTTTGATTTCCTCAATCGCCTGGTCGTCGATGGAAATTCCGGAACGCCTGTTGGTGGGATCGATAACCTGAACACCGTCAACCATGTAGGATATTTCGGTGGTGCGCCCGCCGCGGATATGCAGTTCACCGGCGGCGTCTTTGACTACCCCGGCCTGTAAACTGACAATATCGGTCACGCTGCGGACGGGTAACACTTCGATCGCCTCGGCATTGACGGTGACTTCCGAGGATGTCAGATCCTTCTGAACTTCCGATCTTTCAGCGGTAACCACGACAACTTCATCCGATTCCATGATCTGTGGAGATAGTTCGGCATCCAAATGGGTTGTTAAATCGATACTGACCTGAACCCCGGTTTTTGCCAGCGTCCGGTAGCCGATATAAATAAATTTAACCGTGTATTTCCCGGGTGGAATATTGATAATATAATACTCACCGTTGCGATCGCTGGTTGCGCCCAGTGCTGTACCTTCAATAACGACATTTGCGCCAACTAAGGGCTCGCCGCTGTCTTCGTCATATACAATTCCGGCAATTTTTCCGGTGACACCGCCAAAGGCAACGGAGAAACCTGTGATCAGGTAAAGAAGTATTGACAGAAGTCTGAATCTGCTCTTAATAAAGTCTGGCATGGATATAAACCTCCTAAGCGATAAACACGGATAAGCAGATATTTACAGTTTTATCAACAAAAGTTATCCGCACTACTATCAGAATTCTGTGTCAAATTTATTAAAAGTTTAAAATGCGGGCGGAATAAAAACCGCCCGCATCAGCCATGCTTATTTGATAAGCATCATTTTTTGTGTACGATTAAAATCATTTGCTTTAAAATTACAGAAATAGATACCGCTGGTTACCGGGATGCGGGCATCATTACGGCCATCCCATTGCAGTTCATGCGTTCCGGCCTGTTTAACACCACTGTACAGCGTGCGTACTTTATTACCGAGGATATCATAAATCTGAATTTCCACATCCGCCCGTTCCGGCACCTGGAAGCGGATAGCGGTTAGCGGATTAAAGGGATTCGGATAATTGTTAAACAATTCATAGGTCAGGCGATGATCGAAGTCATCTTCGATGCCGACCGGACCGTTGATCACTTCCAGAAAACCCCAGGCGCCCGGACGTTTCCAGCCTTCATGACCGGACTGCGTGCCCCAGTTGGCCTGCAAAGTTCTGGATTCATCATTATTGGAAGGATCGAGATCGTTACCGTTGACCTGCATGGGCAGCATTGCCCCGTCCACCGTTTCAAAATCATGATCCAGTGCCAGTGAATCCAGGGCAATTCTGGCTTCGATGATGTATCCGTCACCGCTGAATTTCTGGAATACCGTAGCCTCCACGCCTGGAAAATCCGTCTGATTACTGGTAGCTGTTCCTGTGGTTCCCCAGGCCGTAAAGGCAATACGCCAGTCGCCGGTGCCCGGTGCATCCACATCATTATAATTATGAAAATCAGCAAGCAGATTCACATCGTAATATCCGATGAAAAATTCCAGAGCGTCTCCCATCCAGGGCTGCGTACCGGAGAACTTTGGCTGATCGCCTTCGGCATTGAGGTCGTCATCGGTCACATCCGCTGAAATATAGAGGTAATCATCATCAATAATAAATGTCGCACTCCAGGTCATATCGGTGGACTCAACGGTCCAGTCTGTTGCGTCAGGGCCATTTGCGTTTTCCGGATAAAGCTTGTATGCTGCGTAAGGCTGAAATTCCGTATCCAGGCCATCCAGGGAGAATACGGATGCAAAATCGGACACATAGTTGGCCTTCGCCGTAACCGTAGCACTTAATGTGATCGGTCCGGCTGAGCTTTCGGCAGTCACTTCCGTTTCCGATCCGTCAGAAGCAATTGCGGTCACCGCATAATAAAATGTCATGTCACTGCCATCGTTGGAATAAGGACGGTGTACCCAGAATTCCTCGCCATGGGGTATATCATTCGTAAGACGGATGACGCCTTCGGCCTCAACATCGATGATGGGAGCAGTGCTCATATAAACATTATACTTTTCGGTTCCGGGACCGGAATCAGCCCATTCAATTAACGCTGCCTGATAATTGGGCACGGATGTTGTCGATGTATCAACGGTAACCGCAATTACCGGCGCCTGCACGCCGCCTTCAGGAGCTTCAACGCCGATCAGGGTAAAATTGTCAAAATAGACGCTGCCGCTCCAGGTATTGCTGACGGAATAATACAATTGTAAACCAACGGTAACCGTACCGAACGGACTTATCGTTCCCGCTTCTACGCGCGGTAAAATGGGGTAAGAAATGGTATTCCATTGACCCGGAATAACAGTAGAATCACTGATTGAGAACTTTTCCTCCGTCCAGGTCCACGATTCATGATCCTGCACCCAGATGGATAACTGTGAACCTTCGCTGGGAATACCTTCGGCCGGCCAGATATCAAAAGTGATGTGCGTCGCGCCGGTATCTACTACCCCGCCTTCATCGGACCATTCCAGGGTTACATTACCATTCTGCAATGAACCTTTACTTGTCGATGCGTCAAAAGCCCACTGGGTTTCCATTACGCCGGCGGAAACGCCGCTGGGATCGGCCAGCCAGTTAACCGAAGTGAGTCCCGGGTCCCAATTTGTACTGGCAAATCCCTGTGTGCCGGCAATTTCATTCTCAAAATCGGCGACCACCCATTTTTTACCGGTTTCAATGCCAATAAGTTTGACATTATCCACATATACGGAACCGGTCCACGTTGTATCGGCGCCTGTCAAATTCCATCCGGCGAATTCGATTCCAAATCCATTTACGCCATTGGTATAATCTGCACTGCCATCGGCAGAGGCAGCGCCGAGATTAAAATACAGCGGAAACCAGGTTTCCTTCGGAATATTTTGTGAATAATATAGAAAGTCTTTCCAGGACCAGGAGCCTGTTCCATCCTGCGTATAAACCTTTAATTGAATACCATCCGGTGCATCGGCAGGAAGCCAGACTTCATAACTAAATCCGAATGTTGTTGTTGCATCAAAATCAATACCTGAGTGGGAAATTGGATCTTTGGGATCACCACCGGTTTGGTTGGCGTCAATATTGACTGAAAGTACGCCACCTTTTTCACTCCCGGTTGGATCGGCAGTTTGCGTAATGTCCGTGATAAACACGCCCCAGTTACCATCATAGAAACCGCCCGTATCTTCGGTGAAATCAGCAATTACTTCCGGCTCAACGCCCACGAGGCTCACGTTATCAACGTATAATGTGCCGGCCCATGTCGTATCATCACCGACTAAACTCCATCCGGCAAATTCAATTCCGAATCCGTTTACACCATTGGTGTAGTCCGCATCACTCGTGGCCATTGCTTCTTCGAAACTGAAAAAGACCGGATACCATGCTTCTCTTGGGATACCAGTTGTAGTAAACAGTTTGTCTTTCCAGGTCCATGATCCGGTACCATCTTGCGTGTAGACTTTAATGTCTAAATTATCCGGACAGTCGGAAGGAAGCCAGATTTCATAACTCATTAAAGCGGGAAGCCCACCTTCAAATGCCATACCGGAGTGGGCTATGGGATCCTTCGGATCACCTCCGGTTTGATTGGCATCAATATGCACCGCAAGCACCCCGCCTTTATCACTTGCGGTAGGATCGGCGACCTGTTCGATACTGGTAATTAACACACCCCAGTTGCCATCATAAAAGCCATTGGCGTCCGTTTCAAAATCGGCAACCACCTGCGAAAAGGCATTCCCGAAACAGACGAGGGATAATACCAGTGTTAGTAATAACACTTTGTTCATAAGAACCTCCTTTGGTTAATGGTGACTTTTTTTAAAGTAATCCATATTAATGAATTGCTATTTAACCATGCCTGCTGACTCGCGACTCACTAAGCGGGTCGGTACCAGTGTAGTAACCGGCGTCTTCAATTCTTTATTAATCATCTGCAGAAGGATACGCACCGCAATGGATCCCATCTCTTCCTTGTAAACCCGAACCGTGGTTAGTGGCGGCGAAGAAATTTTGGCCAGTTCAATATCATCAAATCCGATAATGCTGATTTCATCTGGAATTTTGAGCTTCTGATCCTTTATAGCTTTATAGGCATAAATGGCATTAATGTCATTGGCGGCGAAAACGGCGGTCGGCCGCGGATTGTTTTTTAAAAGATCCTGCATGTGTTCGTATCCTTTTTCGAGTCCGCCGCTGCGTACCAGCGTTTCATCGAAAGGAATATTTTTGTATTCCAGAGCCTTTTTGTAGCCTTTGAAGCGCTGCTCAAAACTCAAACGGTCCAGATCGCCGGAGATAAAACCGATCCGCCTGTGACCAAGTTCAAGTAAATGCCGCGTGGCCAGAAACGCCCCGTGCTCGTTATCTATGAGCACCTGACTAAAATCACTGATCGAAATTTTCGGGTCGACTAAAACTACCCTGATATTCAAATCACGCAGCCGCTTCACAAAATCGGGCAGCATGACACCACCGAGGATAATACCATCGACCTGCATTTCCCTGAGCATTTTCGGAAGCGTGCCCTTATAATCATTGGGCAGCAAGTGTAAAACGAGATTATAGTTGTTGATGGCCAGCTCGGCCTCAATGCCCTCGAGTACTCTGGAATAAAAAGGATTACCGGATAATGGCTGCGATTCGCGGCAAAAAATAACGCCAACATTTTCGGTCTTTTGCAGTTTCAGGTTTTTAGCGGTGGCACTTGGCCGGAAATTAAGTTCTTTTGCGATTTTTAAAATTTTATTACGGGTGACCTCTCCCACATCATGACGGGAATTTAAAGCTTTTGAGACGGTTCCGGGAGATACTTTTGCTGCCTTAGCAATATCTTTTATTGTCGCCATTCGATCACCACATTTTTAGTATAACTAAATATTGCGAAAACATTTCGTAAATATTGAGCTGCAATTTAAATATACGCATAGATAAAAATAATATAATATTATGTTATTATTCTATTTAATTACTTTTTAAAGTTTTTGTGCTACGAAATCGTTTTCGTAACATTCAGATAATAATACTCTGAAATCAAAAAAGCAACACTTTTTTAAAAAAATTCAAAATGAGTTTAAGGCATTGAAGCTTGGCCGGTCCATACAGATCGAATTCATCAGGCAGTAATTTTTATAGTCAGGCTGACCGCGATCAGTATCAGGAAAGCGGCTAAAAAATATTTGCGTATGTTTAGCGGCATTTTAGATTGATAACGGGTTCCGAACCAGGTGGCGGGCAGGGCGCTTAAGAATATGATCAGCGCAGCATCGAAACGGACAAAACCAAATTGCAGCATTTCCAAATTAGCGGGCTGATTTATGATGAAGGCCAGCGCGCCAAAAAAAGTCGTAAAAAGCATCACAGTGTTGGAACAGGGAACAACGCGCAGGTTGTCGCAGAGCCGGTTGGTAAGCGCAAGCGGCGTAATTATTACCCCGCCACCCACACCGGTTATGCCGGAAATCAGTCCGCTCAGGGTACCGATTTTAAACGAAGCAAATTGTAATTTATTTATGCTTTTCTTCTCAGCAGTAACTTTGTTTTTTAAGAATATGGTTTTATAAGTCAAAAACAGGATAAAGATCAGAAAAATAAGAATCAGTGTTTTTTCCGGCAGATGAACAGCGGTCAAACCCGCTAAAAACGAGCTGATCAGGGAAAACAAGGCTATGGGCAGCGCGATCTTCCAGAGAATGAGCCCCTGCCGCTGAAAACGTATAACATTCATCGCAGTAATCGTAAAAATGGCTGCCAGGCTTGTGGCAATAGCCTCCTGCTGACTGAATCCGAAAACAATACTCAGAGCAGGGACAATTATAATGCCGCCGCCGATGCCCAGCGTGGAACTCATTAGGCCGGCAACTGTCCCAACTACGATGATCCCAAGAAAAGTCATTAGTGGATTAACGCATCCTCTTCATCATTCTTACGCTCCAGGGCGGGAAGCAAAATGAAAAATATTGTTCCATTCCCTGCCTCGCTCTGGACCTCTATTTGTCCGCCGTGTTCTTTGACGATTTGATAAACAATTGAAAGGCCCAGTCCCGTCCCGTTTGTTTTGGTCGTAAAAAATGGGTCGAAAATCTGTTCCAGCGCTTCCGTTGGTATTCCGGCGCCGGTATCGCTGACCTGAATTTCAATATAGCGTTCGGAGAGCAAGGCCGGCGCCCGTTTGCGCCGGTCAACGAAGGGCTGCGGCTGGAGGGCATTTCTTGCAGATATATTTATGGTTCCGCCCCCGGACATGGCATCCATGGCATTAATAAACAGATTTAAAAATACCTGCTGAATCTGATTGGCATCGACGAAAACTTTATCGAGATCGCGGGCATAAAATTCTTTTATTTCAATATTCTGCTCATGCATTTTGCGCTTAAACAGCATGATAACTTCCTGAATAATCTTTTTGATATGCGAGGCGCTGGGGTCGGGCCGGACAGGCTTCGCATAGGTAAAAAATGACTTCAGCAGATCATCCAGGCGATTTACCTGGCGGGTGATACGTTCCGCGTATTCGTAATGGGCGGCGTTTTCTTCCAGCTCTTCCTGCAGTGTTTGGGCCATGGCCTTGATACCGGCCAGAGGATTGCGTATTTCATGGGCAATACCGGAGCTTAATATCCCCAGGGATGCCATACGATCCATGCGGATAATTTCCGCCTGTATACGTTTTGTTTGTGAAATTTCAGAGAAAATGAAGATGGATTTATCATCATCCTGAAAAGGATAGATGGAAAATCCGATAAAACAATTGGGCACGTTCACTTTCTTAATTTGCATTTCCCGGCGGATGATAGGCGGGTCTTCATTCTCCACCACCTGCTTAATCTGTCTTAATTCATCATCGTCAAATAAATCGGCCAGCTTCCGAATTTGTGCTTCCTCTTTTCCCATAATGCGGATGGCGGCCGGATTAACTAACTCAACCGCTTCCGATTGATCGAATATTATGATACCAAAACTGACCGAATCAAGAATTTGTTTGTATAAATTACATTCTTTAAAAAAAACTGCTTCAGAATGGGTGTCCTGTAACTGCGGCTTGGTCATTGCCGTAGCGCTTTTACCGGATAATAAAAGTTCTTCCAGATGAAACACAATTTTTTGGGCGGCAATCAGGCAAAACGACAAATCGTTTTCGCTGAATTCATTGCGATATAATTTATTGATCAGAATAAAAGCGCCGCGACATTCGTGAAATACGGATACCGGTGAGAACAACATACCGAAGATTTTTATCCCGAGTGATTCTTCCAGTGCCTGCGCCAGCGGATCACGCAGTTGTTCTTTTTCAAAAATATGCGGAATATTCTGGTTGATTAACCGGCTCACGTAAGTGCCGGTTACGGTCAGCGCATGCCTGCGGACAAGTTCACGCCCGCTTTCATCATAGACATTGATAATTAACAGGTTGCTTTCTTTATCATATAATGCGAACAATGCCGTTTCCACAGCCAGGGTCAGCTCGATTTTCGATATCAGATTTTTTTGCAGATACTTGTAAAGTTCGTCTTCATTATCGATACGATAAATAGCGGGAAAATTGAGGAGTTTATCCATGTAGGATATAAGCTGTTTTTCACCCTCAACAATGTTCTGATATAGATGGATACGGCTTTCCAGATTTGCCAGATGCAGGGCGCTGAAAACGACGGAGACAAATGCATATCTTTCAACCGGTTCGTAGATCAACAGATTGAGCGGATTGCGATAAAACTGTCTTTTTATTTTTTCCTGTTTGCTATCCAAAATAAAAATGAAAGGCACGAATTCCAGTTTTTGCAGACGAATGGCATTCAGATGACTGAAATTGAAACCATCCTTATTCAGGCAATAGAGAATCACCAGGTCATAAGATCTGCGACTTAAGCCATCCTGCAGTGCTTCATCAAAGCTGAAGTGAATAATATTATTTTGTGGGTCTGATAAAAAAGCAAACAGTTCACTCAGACTTTCATTCTCATCTGAGATAAGGGCAATGTGGTTTTGTTGGTTTTGCATTGACCTAAATTTATCAGGAGAAGTCCTGTCGAAATCTTTCGTAATCGAGAATAATTAATTTGCTGCCCTCCTTTTTAACATAGCCGAGTTGATTCAAAGACTTGATAACGCGGGATATCGTTTCACGGCTGGTGCCGGCCATATTTGCTAAATCCTGCTGGGGCGGCAAATGGGCAACTTCAACCTTTCCCTGTTTAATGATCCCGGAGTCATCGGCGATACGCAGCAGGGTTGAAGCAACCTTTCCGAGGGCATTTTGCAGGGACAGACTTTTAATCTGTGAATCACTGCGGCGCAGACGATGCGCCAGCTCTTTGAGTAAGTTAATGGAAACCTGCGGGTGTTTGTGCAGGATTTGCAAAAAATTTTCGCGCCGGATAATAAGCAGTTCCGTTTCTTCCAGGGTAACCGCGTTGGCGCTGCGCGTCTGTCCATCCAGTATGGCCATTTCACCAAAGAAATCGCCGTCCACAAGAATGGATAAAATGACTTCCCGGCCTTCATCGCTGATGCGAGATATCTTCACCCGGCCGTTAAGGATTACGAACATGGTGGAACCCACCTCTTCTTCAATCAGCACCATGTTATCTTTTTTATATGTCTGCCGAACGCTCCTACCGATAATTTCATTGAGTTCAGTTTCACCCAGCTCGGAAAATAGGGGAATCATTTTTAAATCATGAACATCCATATGGCCCTCTATTCTTTTATAATACGATATCCCAGTTCATACCTGGCTTTAATTTGATTGGCGAATTCCAGTGTTTTTTCGAAGCTATTGTATCCTTCTACCCAAACGCAATAAAGCTTTTTACCTTCAACATTCTTGATTATAATCTGCGACTTAATATTCTGGGTTTCAAGCATGCTGCTCAATTGTTGCGCATTATCCCTTATACCAAATGCACCGACCTGTATCTGATATAATTCATCCTTGTCTTCGCGATCATTTTTCCCGGATTCAACAATTTTTTTCTTCTCACTTTCAGCATTGTCGGCAAGATATTTTTGATATTTAGAGGCGTTTAAATATAATCCGCGGGCATAGTAATATTGCATTAACTTTTCCGCCGCCAGATACCTGATCCGGCCCGAGCTGTTCTTATAAACATCCGTGTAAGTTTTTACAGCTTTTTCACCGTCCGTTTCGAATAATGCCCTGAAGAAACGGGTTTCCGGCCGCTGCGGATGCTGTTCGGCCAGAAGCTGGACTTTTAACTGTAACTTTTTAAAATCCTTCTGATCATACAGGGTGAATAATTCGCCGAAAGGTTCTTCTGCCGCCGAAAATACAAATGTGCCTAAAATCAGCAGTAAAGCGGCGGCTATAATTCCGGTGCAATGTTTTTGCATTTTACACATTTCCAAAATGGCTCATCGGATTGGAAACCACAGGACGGGCAGATAAAAAGCCGCGCTGAGAATCCGGGCGTTTCATCCAGCACTTCAAGCGCTTTTTGAGCCGATTCTTTATACTGTGATTTTTCAAAATGAATTCTGGCAATTTCCTTTTTCAAAATAGCCTCATTCATGTTCTGCTTAAAACTGTCTTCTATCAGAATCAGGGCTGTTTTAAAATCACCCTTCTTCGTATGAATGTTGGATAATGCCAGCAAGGCATGGAGATTATCAGGATCACTTTTGAGGATTGTTTCATATAATTGCCTGATTTTCAAAAACTGTCCTTTTTCGAACCAGGCCTTTTCCAGACGCGGAAACAGGACATCAGCCTTCTGCGGATCCTTTTTACAGAATTCCGTCCAAATATTTATCGCGTCATCGGTGCGGTCTTCCCGAAGATAGGAATCGCCGATATACATGTGCGCGGCGACGCATTTATCATCATGCTTGAGGGCATCTTTGAATTTAATCCGCGCCTCTTTCTCCGAACCCTTATCAACCAGATTTAGTCCCTCGAAAACGCGATACAGGGCCAGTTTTTTCCTGGCTTCCGGTTTACTGCTGAGATAACTTTTACTCAGTGTCTGGAATGCGTTTTCATAATCTTCATTCATCTCATAGTACTTGACCATATAGGGCAGAATTTTAGGACGGTACTCTTTTATCCCAGTGATTTTTTTAAAATTTTCAGCGGCTTTATCAAACTGATTTGCGCCCCAGTGATCCAATGCCAGACTGTAATATATGCGATCCATATCCTCTTTGACGATATTTGCCCTGAGCGTCAGATCTTTATGAATGCGCACCGCATTTTTGTTCAATCCCTCATCACGCAGAATATCGCCTAATTTAATGTAGGCGTCGATATTTTGTGAATCGTGGCGTACGGCTTCTTTTAACTGTTCGATGGCGCGCCGGTTGTCATTTTCCGTTAAATATTTTAATCCAAGCAGATAGGAATTTTGCGCAGGCTTGTCGTCTTCCTTCTTTCTAAAATAAAAATAATAAAGACTGAAAGCCGCTGCGATCAGAATGAAAAATATAAAGAAAAACTGTGCGTTAACGTTAGTCGCTTGATCCATCAGTCACTCCCATTTTAGATATCTTCATCTTGTGCGGTTTTGGTATCTGTTTCGGGAATTTCATCGATGGAGAGATTGCGTAATCCTTCCAGTTCCTTGATTAGCTTTTTATTTTCTCTGCGAATTTTGGCTATCTCTCCCTTGGATTTAATTACCTGAGTAGAAAGCAGCAGCGCACCTATAACAATACCGATAAACAATGAGATAAATATCACCGTTACCAGATTAACATGGGGAAATGTTGTGTTGAAAAGATGAATGGTGACATACTGATTTAAATTCAGTGTAAAAAACCACAGTATCACCGCGCCGAAAATAATCCATAAAAATATACCTATCAAACGCATAACTACCCTCTTTCAATGTTCAAAGTTTTTGATAACTTGTTGAAAATAATAATATTTCAGTTTAATTACAACATAAATATATTATAGAAATTCCTGAAAAAGCACTTTAATAAAACCGGATCATAAATTTATATCCCGGAAAAAGGGTTGAAGTTCATCTTTTCAGGAATTAATTAAAACATGTAAATTCTTTGTCGCAGTTCTTAAGTCGTCATAGCTTTCAGGAAATTGATGATACTTGTTATAATATTCTTCATACATCTTGCTTAAATAAGAATTGTCGATATTTTTAACTGTATTATAATGGGCCTGCTCTGCATGATTTCTTGCGGCAAAATATTTAGGTGCATAATTTGTTAACATATTTACAACAGCATTAACTTGATTAGCATCCATTTTATATTCACCATTTGGATCAAAATATCTAAGCGGATTATTTTCAACAAAATTATATGGGCTTACCGAAGGGAACTTATGTGCCAAGGGATCTATGGCCATCCACCTTCAAATCTCCGCATCATAATATCTTGCGCCGAAATAGTACCATTGCTAATTTATTTGATATCAGGCAGTAACCAGCCCGGTATTTCAAAGAACAATTTCCTATAAACAGAAAATGGGGCCGAAGCCCCATCTTATTTGTTTTATTTCCCATCCATAAACGGATAACGCCAGTCCTCAGGCGGCACCATCGTTTCCTTAATCGTGCGCACGGTCATCCAACGCAGAATATTCATGGCGCTGCCCGCTTTATCATTGGTACCCGAAGCGCGGCCGCCGCCGAAAGGCTGCTGACCGACAACGGCTGCCGTAGGCTTATCGTTGATATAAAAATTACCGGCGGCATTGCGCAGATGGTCGGACATTTTGGTCAGCGCCTGACGATCCTGACCCCAGATTGCCCCGGTCAGGGCGTAAGGCGAAGTGGTATCGCACAAATCCAGTGTTTCATCGAATTTATCATCATCGTATACATAAATGGTCAGCACGGGACCGAAAATCTCTTCCTGCATGGTTTTGAATTTTGGATTCGCAGTCACAATGGTCGTCGGCTCAATAAAAAATCCTTTGGAATCATCGCACTTTCCGCCTGTAATGATTTCCGCTTCGGCGGAATCTTTGGCGAAATCGATGTAGGATTTGATACTTTCGTAGGCCGCCTTGTCAATCACCGCGCCCATGAAATTTCGGAAATCGCTGATGTCGCCCATTTTTATTTCGGCCACTTCGGCCAGATACAGTTCCTTAAATTCATCCCAGAGCGATTCGGGGATGTACATCCGCGATGCGGCAGAGCATTTTTGTCCCTGATACTCGAAGGCGCCGCGAATGGCCGCCGTGACCAGCGCTTTAACTTTTGCCGAGTTGTGAGCAAAGATAAAATCCTTGCCGCCGGTCTCGCCAACGATACGCGGATAATATTTCATTTTTGTAATGTTATCGCCCACGGTTTTCCACATATTCTGGAACACTGCGGTGGATCCGGTAAAGTGAATGCCGGCCAGATACGGGCTCTGCATCACCGGATTACCAACCTGTGCGCCGCTGCCCGGAACAAAATTGATCACGCCGTCCGGCAGTCCGGCTTCTTTGAAAAGCTGCATCAGGTAGTAGGCCGAATATACGGCACTGGATGCCGGTTTCCACAATGCCACGTTGCCGACGATGGCCGGAGCCGTGGGCAGATTTCCGGCAATAGAAGAAAAATTGAACGGCGTCACGGCAAAAACAAAGCCTTCCAGGGGACGGTATTCCAGCCGGTTCCACATCCCTTTCGGCGAATAGGGCTGATCGGACATCAGCTGGGTCATATAATAAGTATTGAAACGCCAGAAGTCACATAGTTCCGCAACAGCGTCAATTTCACTCTGATATGCGGTTTTGGATTGACCGAGCATGGTGGCCGCGTTTAAGGTGTCGCGCCAGGGACCGGCAAGCAGGTCGGCCATTTTCAGGAAAATTGCCGCCCGCTGTTCCCAGGGCATTTCCGCCCAGATTTTACGCGCCTCAAGCGCCGCCTCGACAGCCAGGTTCACTTCATTTTCACCGGCCCTGTGGTAGATACCCAGTTTGGTATCGAGATGATGGGGACAGCGTATTTCAACCGTGCGGTCCGTTTTCACTTCTTTGCCGCCGATGATCAGCGGAATTTCGACTTGCTGCTGTTTCAGCGCGTCTAATTTTTCTTTGAGTTGTTTGCGTTCCGGCGTGCCGGGCGCATAATTCTGTATCGGCTCATTATAGGGCAGCGGTACTTTAAAATAAGCATTGGACATAAAAAACCTCCCGGTTTAGAGGATGAATCATTTATTTTAATAGGCTTTGAATTTTTTCATGGGAACTGCGTCTTTAGAACACCAGGTTTCACAATTAAGGCGCAGGTAAAGACTTTAGAAGTATACAATAGTAAAATTTCCCTTCTAAAAAACTTTTAATTCCGAACTAATTTGAATTTGACTTATTCGTGAACAACATTTTCAGTTAAAACTTTCTTTTCTTCCTTAGCCTTAGCCTCAGCCTGTTCTCTAACCTTTACTTTTAACCAATGTTCCCCATGCTCTTTTATTCAACAACTGCTCAAATTTAATAAACAGACGGACATAAAATCAACAAAATCATCATTTTTACAGGTAAGATTATTTTTTGTTTTTTAATGATTTAGAGACCTTGTTTATATACGGATTGTTCGATAAATATACTTCGGTTACAGTTTTCCGGCCAGCACCACGGTTTCTCTTATTTCTTTGATCAATCCGTTACGGTCGTCGAGTACCTGCACATAGACGATATAAATACCCATTTTTGCCTTGCGGCCGTCGTTGCATTTGCCGTCCCACACAACCGCACTACGGCTGCCGGAAAAGGTATTATCCTCCAGCGTGCGTATGCGCCGGCCCAGAATATCGAAAATTTCAATGCGCATGCGCGCCGCCGTGGCAGGCGACTGAATATTTATGAGGGCGTGATCTTCAAAGCCGTCGTTATCGGGTGAGAAGGGATTGGGGCTGATAGTAATTTGCAGATCGGATTCGGCAAGCGACGTAAATATGGCGTTTTCCGCCGTCGGTGTTGCCCCGGCCGCTGCCGTGCTTGGACCCCAGTTTCGCGACAATTTGGCGCCCAGCTTAAAATTGATTCGTTCGAGCGAAGGATTGCGCCAGTCCTCTCCTTCCAGCCAGTCGATGCTGTAGGGCACCTGCTCAATCCAGCCGCCCACGGGATTCAGCAGATAAACCACATCGCCGCTGTTGTTCAGATTCGGAAGTGTGGGAATAATACAAATGAGACTCTCGGCGATTGAATACAAGTCGCTTAATCCGGAATCTGCGGCGATAATTTTGTACTGACCGGGATGCAATATCAGCATCGTATCGATCCAGCAGGTATCGCGGGTGTCGGCAATACCCCAGTCTTTAAGCAGCAGCGGTTCATCGCCTGTATTAATCAGCTCCAGCCACTCCGGTTCATTTTCCGCGGCCAGAAATTTGATTTCATTGATCCGCACCGTTTCGCGACTTTCAACTACATTTAAGGGGGTGTTGATGAAATTATTTACCGGATTCTGATCGCCAGCAGCATCGATCCGGGCGGCGACGGTATATTTTCCTGCAACACGGGGAATCCATTCTGCCGTACAGGCCTTATTTTGATCCGGCGACAAATCAAGATTTAAAGAGCTGCTGTCAATCAGCGCATCGCCGGCATTATGCAGCGAATCGTTATTGGCGTCTATGAAAAGAACAAATTTTACCCTGCCCCTGAAATCATTCAGACCCAAATTTGAAATGGTCAGATCAAAAATAACCCGCTGCCCGGTTTTGATCATTATCTGAGGATGGTAGGTCAAATCGCCTTCCCCGAAACCGATATCAAAATCGAACGGCGCCACCGAATTGCGTATGCCCGGCGTGCCGCCTTTGATGATGCTGTTGCGCCAGTTTCCCGGACCGTTATCCGCTGTCAGCAAAATTTTTTCATCGGAATAACCGGGCTGATTATCAACCGTATATCGGTATTGCTGCACGGTGTCCAGATCAGTGTCGATCAACGAAATGAGGCGGTTTTCGGAATTACTCAATCCGTAACTGCCAAAGGCTTTATCATCGATTTTAATGATCAGGGCGCTGTCGGGGATGACCTTATCGTAAGTGGTAGAATTCCCAAAATAACTGCCGTCGAGAATCACCGCGTAGCGGCCCGGCGCAAGCAGGGTGCCGTAACCGGCGTCGGTTAACTGATCGCTGGAAAGACTGTCGTTGATCTGCCAGCCGTTCAAATCAACCGTACTGTCCGCTGAGGTGTTATGGATTTCGATGAATTCGTCGTGGTAGTCGCTGCCTTCCAGATCGAACATAATTTCGGTTAGAATAATCTGTCCTGGTACGATATGGATACAACAAAACAAAAACAGCAAACAAAATAAATGTTTTTGCATGATTTTAGCTCATTATTGGTATGATATGTTTAGTCCGTATTGGCCATACACAGACAGTGTCAAACCCTTTCAGGGTTCCCGGTATATCTTATTCTGGTCCCCGGGATAGGCTCCGCAAATTCCGGGCTTTGTTATGAAACGCTTTCGGCAAAACCGAACATTAGCAATCGTAATTTGGAAGTCGCCTCCCGTGGTTTGTTCACACTAAAGCACATAGAACCTTATTTTTTTATGCGTCCGAAAACTGAATGAAAGATGCGAAAAAATGATTACGGAAGAGATTTTAAAGATTGAAAAAACAAAAGTCAACGCGGAAACGATATATTTTGAAAAAAATTGACTGCGAAATGGTTTGGCAAGCGTAACCGGGAATAAACCCGGATTATTAAATGCCAAAGGAATCAGCGGCTGGTCAGCAGATTCCAGTAAAAACGCGGCGAGCGCAACCGGGCGCGCATATCCAGATCGTCAAACATCGCCGAAAAGGTTTTCCGCAGGGCGCTGTTTTTTTGAATGCGGTTGATTACAAAATTGAACAGCCATGGCAATTGCACCAGGCGCTGAATGGTATGACTCAGTCTGATTTCGTCCCAGATTTCGGCATACAGTTTTTGATCGTAATGCTCACTGAAAAAACCAGCGCTGAAATTATTCTGCGCAATGGCCCTGCCAGCAGCCTCCGCGGCAAACTGTCCGCTCAAAAGGGCATTGCCGATGCCTTCGCCCGTAAAGGGATCGACCAGCGACGCGGCGTCGCCGGTCAGCAGATAGCGATCACCTGACAGTCTGCGTTTTACCGATCCCAGCGGAATACCCCACCCTTTGATATCATCGATCAGCTCGGCATTTTTAAAGCGTTCGCGGATCGTCGGATTTTCTGCAATAGCCCTGCGCATGATGGATTTGAGATTGGCCTTCTTTTTGCGCACATCGCGGGAAAGCATGCCGATACCCACATTGAACTGATTATCCGGCAAAGGAAATATCCAAAAATAGCCGGGCAAAACTTCCTTTAAAAAGTGCAGCTCGATAAAATTATCGGGGTGACGGCCTTCCACGTTTTTATAATAAGCGCGCAAACCGGCGAAATAGTGCGCCGGGTTCATCCGGTGACCGGCCAATTTTTTAGCAACCTTCGAGCGATCGCCCTCGGCGCTGATGATCACATCGGCGTAACAGGTGTAGCTTTTATCGTCTTTCTTACAAGTCAGCCGCATGGCGTGATCAGCCTGATCCACGGCAGTCACATCGGTTTTAAACCGTATATCGGTAAAATTTGTATCGAGCTGTTTGACGAAGAAATGATCGAAATCGCGGCGTTTGCTGACAAATCCGGGCGGATTGGCTTTCTGCTTCATATCCAGCTTAAAGGGCAGGTCAATCCCGTTGCCATTCGGCGCGACAAAACGCACGCCCCAACTGTCCAGAAAAAGCGACTTTTGATCATACATGCCCTGAAGTAATTTGCCGTCGAGCTGTTTGAGCACGGCGACAACCTTGCCGCTTAAACCGTCTCCGCAGATTTTATCTCTGGGAAAAGCGGCTTTATCAAAAATCACGTGACTGATGCCCTGCTTCGACAAAAACAAAGAGGCGGAGCAGCCGGCCGGTCCGGCCCCGATTACGACAACCTTAACTTTTAAATCCCTGATCAAATTGATTAGTCCTCTTTTGAAAATGTTAGTTTTCTAAGCTGATTTTTATTGGTATAGCCGAATTAACCGATCTTTAAGCGGATGTTCACAAACCATTTTATCAGTACTAATCCCCCGGTCCTGCTAATTGTCCAAAAAGTGAGTGAGTCATTTCCGCGCCGCAAAGCAGTTCCAATGGGAAAAGTGGTAATCCATTTTAAATTAATGCATCATAAAAATTTAAATCGCCCGGTTTACATATTAATTAAATTCTGCATCCGGATCGAAACGGTCTTCTTTCAGCATCCCGTCAAAATTTTGCTGAGTCAAATAATGTTCGGCGTAATAGAAGTAAAAGCGCGCCCCCAGGTAGCAACCGATCCCGCCGATAAGCACATCGGTTATGTCCGCGGTGCGGGTGGGTAAAAACAATTGGCCAATCTCGATGATCAGACCATAGAGCATGCCCAAAATCAGGGTTTGGATCAGTGTCTTTCGTTTATCTGCTCCCTGCTCCTTTTTAACCGCCCAGATCAATCCCAGAGGCATGGTTACAAAAAATGTCTCGATGATATCATAAATATTCCATAGTGACGTCACCTTGTAATAGGAAAAAAACGGCACCAGCCGCCTAATATCCAGATCCATTTCGATGACCTGTTCCGTAAAACGAAAATTGAATGGATTCATTCCTTTAAAAAAGATAAAGAACAAATACACGAGCATCAGCACATAAAAATGCTGCAAATTGATACGGTTATCGTGGGTAAACCAGTGGTCTTTTTTTACAGCAAAAAAAAGCAGTGTCCCGGCCGCTGCCCCGAAATAAGCGCTGACGATGTCATTAATATCACTAAAACGCGATTTAATAATTAGCTGCAGGCATTCAATTCCCGGAAAAAACAGGATTAATAAAACGGTCATTTTAATCAGGGCATATTTCCTGTTTTTCCAGTACTGAAAGTATGCATAAAGAACCACATAGCCGTACATCAGGTAAAAAATCATATTTTCGAAAAAATCCAGCCAGGAGAAGCGCAGCATCTCCAGTTTCTTCATCGTGCTTCCCAGCGCAAGTCCCAGCGGTTCCATGGCAAATGGCGTGATATTGGTGTACTTGATACTGTGCTTCAAATCCGATATGGTTATCGAAACATTGAAGGGCAAAAGAGAAGAAAATATCTGGGTAAAAAGAATCAGCAGAATTAACAGCGATATGGGTTCATTGTCCAGAATGTAGTGCAGCCAGCGCCGCAGGCGTTTTTCAAAATACCGCAGATAAATTACCGCGGAAAATGCGCCCAGCAAAGTACCGCTGGTATTATTCAATAAATCAAAAGTCGAAGTGACCCGGTAGCGGAAAAACAACTGACTGATCTCAATGGCCAGACTGAAAAAGAAACCAAACAAAACGGTTTTCGGCAAGATATACTTTTTCGCGGGAAGGTGGCTGAAATACAGGTACAGCAGAAAACCAAATGGAATGAATAAAAGAATGTTGCCGGCAAGGTCTGTGTATGAAAAATACCGCCCGCTCTGAAAAATGAGCAGCCATTCGATTTGCCCCAGATTACGGATTATTTTCGCTGGATCCAGATAGATCTGAAACGGTATCAGCGTATTATAAACGATAAACAGTCCGACCAAAATAACCGCGTATCTGAAATATCGAATTGCTTTTTGCCCACTCATCAATCACACATCGATATATTTAACCAGGTCTTCACGTTCGGAGAGATGTACAATCCAGTCCCTGTAAACCAGCTCATCGATTAATGTCTTAACACTTTGCACGGTGAGTTTGTATTTATATGAAAAATGCCAGACATCGATGGGCGCCATGTTCATTTCATACAGAAACAGGATTTCCGGATCAAATTTAAAATTCTCGTCAATATTCGCCAGCACATCTGATAAGGCTTCCTTACCTTTCGGTTTTATATGGCGTTCGCAAAACCAGTAATTGGCCTGATCAATCAGATCACAGATGGGAAAACCGTTTTTTTCAGGGGTAAACTGGGGCAGCAAATCGGTGCTTACCAGATACAGATCGTCCGAATCGTAATCCCATAAATCTTCCCACACTTCGGGATCCGCTTTTTGCAGCCATTTAAAAAAACGGATTTCGCTTTCGGGCAGTTTCATGAGCGTATTGCCGTGGAAATGGCGGGCGATATAATCGGCTTCATCCAGACGCAGGCTGGTAAGCTCCTCTGCTCCGAATTCTATATAATCCTGCTTTTGAAGCAAATCTTCTTTTTTATTGATGATTTTTTTAACAGGCGCCATAATAATAAAAAAAATGTCAGGTTATTTTACTTTCTATGTAATCAGTAATTTGTTTAAGTTTTTCACCTGCTTTTTGTTCCAGTGCTTTGCAGTCTTTTTTCATCTTTTTCACAAATGCTTCGTCTTCGATATCTTTCAGATTGATCAGCACGTTATAGATGCCGCCCTTCACGCCGCTGAAAGCAATCTGTGCACCAACGCCCACATCGGTAATCGAATTGGGATTGCCGTTTCTGGCAACGGCTTCGGCGATTTGTATCGCTTCCAGACTCTTTTGGGCTGTAGCCAGCGGTACCATTACCGCTTGTTTGAGTCCCTCCTGCATCGCTTCCTGTCTTGCCTTTTTCTGCTCGGCTGTTTTCTTTGGTAAACGACGGGCGTCCATGTAGGCGTTGAAGGCGTCGGTGTCGGCGTCAATACCGCTAACCAGGTCAAATTTAAGGGCCTGTGCCTTTTCGGCGGCCTCATTGAGCATTTCATCCACGGATTCGCTCCCCCGTTTATTGGCGGTCAGATTGGAAACCATCGAAGATAACGCCGATCCCAGGGCGCCGGCAAGTGCGGCAATCGATCCGCCGCCCGGCGCAGCCGACTCACGCGAAACCTCATCGACAAAATCGGTAACCGACATATTAATCAAAGGTTTATCCCAATGGGCCGGCAATCCCAGTACCCGTTCGCTGATATTGAATTCACTGACATCATTCAGTCCCAGCGATTGAACAGCAGTCTGCAGAATATCCTTAACGGGCACACCCACGGAACGGCTTTGCTTTTTCAAATAAAACTTACCCGCTTCCAGTAATGCCGGATAAGGCACCATGCCGACGATTTCGCTGCCGGTTACCACCAGTCCCCTTTCGGCGGCCATTTTGCGGGTCGCTTCGAGCACATGATGCATTGAAGTTACTTTATAATTGGTGAGATTTATGGAAAGCTGCGCGCGATCGTACTCCGGCACCAGCCAGCCGATTGCCTTGCAATGCTCAAACAGACCGGGTTTTTTGACCGATTCTCCTTCCGGATATTCCGGGTTGATGCCGTTCAGCTTCAGCAGTGCCGCAAGATCATAATCATGTACTTCAGCACAGTGCCTGGTGGTTTCTGTTATTGTCTTTCCGTCGAAATCACAACTGCCGCAGGGATAGTTGCCTTCCTTATATTTTAAGATTTCCGTTCCTTTCAGATAAAAAGGTTCGGTGTTTCCCCGGCGCGCCGAACGGCCACGCTCACGCAACTCGAAGGCGATATCGGTGGCATATTTGGATTCGCGGGTATTCAGACTAATATTGTAGGCGATGAGAAATTCACGCACGCCGATGACGGTGGCGCCGGATCTGGCGTTGAATTCAGCCGGACCGAAATCCGGCTTCCATTCCGGTTTTTTCAGTTTTTCCGGCAGCGCTTCATATTCGCCCTGGCGGACAAAGGCCAGATTTTCCCGTTCGGGAGTAGAGGCCGATTTTTCATACATATAGATTGGAATGCCCAGTTCGTCACCGACCCGTTTGGCGACTTCTTTTGATAGTGCAATACAATCTTCCGTGCTAATGCCGCTAACCGGCACAAAAGGACAAACATCGGTGGCGCCCATCCGGGGATGCGAGCCGTGGTGTCCGGACATATCAATCAGTTCCGAGGCTTTCTTAATTGCCAGAAATGCTGCTTCTTTAACACCGGCAGGTGAACCGACAAAGGTGACAACCGTGCGATTCATCTCAGCACCCGGATCAACATCCAACAGTCGTACGCCATCTACCGATTCGATCATATCGGTAATTTGCCTGATGACCTGTTTATCACGTCCTTCGGAAAAATTCGGTACACATTCAACTAAAGCATTTTCCATAAATACCTCGAAATGTTAATCATCCTGTCATTTTCAGAGGTCTGAACTTACTAAAAAACAGGCAAATTCTAAAATAAAAATTTTGAATTAAAAGACTATTCCGGGTGAAAAAAATTCCATGGAATCGTATTTGTTTTTTAATACCGGCGCTTTTATCTTCAAACTTTCACAATGTTATTAATTGCGTCTAAAAACAGGAAATCTCATGCAAAATCCATGGCGGAAAATTTCAAGTAAACTCATCTATCAAAACCAGTGGCTGCGCCTGCGCGAAGATCAGGTAATTACCCCAACCGGTGTGCAGGGCATTTACGGGGTAGTCGAGGCCAAACCAGCCCTGGGCATCGTGCCGCTCACCAGAGACATGAAGACATATCTCGTGGGTCAGTACCGTTACACGCTGGACGTCTATTCCTGGGAAATTCCCGAGGGCGGCGGCGCAGATGGTGAAACACCGCTGGATGGCGCCAGACGGGAGTTGAGAGAAGAAACGGGGTTACTTGCCGGAAAATGGACTGACCTTGGCACCGCATATACCAGTAATTCCTTCACCAATGAAGTTGCTTATCTTTACCTTGCCGAAGATTTAAGGCAGGATGAAGCGCGGCCCGATCATACGGAAGCGCTTGATATCAAAAAATTACCGTTCGAGGAAGCCTGGGAAATGGTACTGAAGGGCGAGATTAAGGACGCCATGGCCATCATTGGCCTTATGCGTGCCTGCTATTTCCTGAAAAATAATAACCGCTTATAGCAAATCGTTGACATATTTTCTACGCTAAATTACGTAATATGCATAAGAGCAAATCAGTTGCTCTCAGATAACGCGGGTTTGTGCAGATACAATTTTTGCGCTCATTTGCGAAATCCGCGTGCAATTAAATCCGGATCACGCAGATACTATTCGGTGTACCGGGTAAAAACGCGCCGTTCACTAACTGAAAATAAACATATATGATATGAAAATCGAACCTTGTTAATAACATACAACCGTCCAGGTTATCATTGACTCTATTATGATTTTCCCCGTAAAAATACGCTGATAAATTTGAGTGACTCCACGTTTTCACAAATTATGGTTACCGTTCCCAAAATCGGCACGGCCAGAATCATGCCGGCAATGCCCCAGATGTAGCCCCAGAAAATCAAAGCCATAATGACGATGATCGGACTAAGATTCAATGACATGCCCATCAGCTTAGGTTCAATCACATTTCCCATAAAAATTTGCAGGATGGTTACAGAGAGTAAAATCCACAATCCGGTGGATATGTGACCAAACTGCAAAATGCTGAATAGGACCGGCAGCATGGTAGCCATAATCGAACCGATGTTGGGAATGAAATTGAACAGGAAAATGATAAATCCCCAGAAAAAGGCGAAATCAAGACCAAAACTGATAAAGATGATGATGCTGACTGCGCCGGTAAAAAAACTGATAATGGTTTTGGTACCCAGGTAGCGCTGAACCTGAAGGGTAACATTATTCATAATCGAAATAAACATCTCGGCTTGCTTGCCGGGGAAAGCCCGTGATATTTTTTTGCTGACATTACGCTTGCCCATTAACAGATAAGCAATAAAAATAATCACTAAGAGCATTTTAAAAATAAATGTCACAAATGTGCCGACACTGCTCAAAACCCCTCGGGCAATGGAATAATTCTGCAGCGTATTCACCCAGTCGATACGTTTCCACATTTTGATGTTCAGCGGTTCACCCAGATAACCTTCAAGACTTTTATTAATATCGACGATCCAGTCCCGCAGCCGTTCTTCATAAACAGGAAACTGTCCAACAAAGGTTTGGACATTGGAGTAAACCAATAATCCTAAAAGGTAAAGTACAATAAATGCAAAAATCAGTGTTAAAAACACCGCCAGCCCCATTGGTAATTTCAGGCGGGTCAGCAAATTAACAACCGGCTCCAGGATCAACGACAAGAACAAAGCAATCATGAAAGGCAATATGATTGTCTTACCGATGATCAGTATCCAAACCAGTATTACCACAAGAATAATACCCAGAGCCATATTTAACAGTTTATTTGATGATGAAAAAACCTGGGGATATTGCAGATTTTTCATAACGCTTTCTTTACTTTCTTTAAAATTGGTCTAACGAATCTAAAACAGAATTCAGTATTGTCTTTCCGCGATCTTTAGAATAAAACGTCCTTATTTTCCTGATCACTTTCGATTTTTCGATTTTACCGCTATTAATATCAGCCCGGTGCGCTTCAAAAATGGCCTGCGCTTTTTCAGGACGGGGACCATATTTGGTAATATAATTGCCATTGGCATCAAGGATAAATAGTAAAGGTATCACCCTGGGTCCGTTTTTATAGAATCGATCCATCAGTTCCGGGTTCTGATCGCGCAGCAATACGCGTATTTCCGAATTATGGTTTTCGAATAGTTTTTGAATGACCGGCAAAATCGCCATCGAATCGCCGCACCAGGGCTCGGTGATGACCAGTATCTTTAAAGGCGGGATTCCTTTCAGGACATCGCCATCGATTTCAACACGATTGTAATGCAGATTATGTAAATTTAGCTGATCATCGAGTAATTCTTTATAAAATTCCATTGTGTGTCCGCGTTCGAATTCATTCAATAAATTCAAAATCGACCTCCGTATTCAATGCTGTTTGCATCTACAATTATGAGCGAATTTATTTTCAATAAAATGCGATTTCAACATTTTGCCGTCAGGCAATCGAAATTGTTTTTATGTTTACAAATTCTTTAATACCGTAATGGGATAGCTCGCGTCCGTATCCGGATTTTTTGACGCCGCCGAAGGGCAGCCGCGGATCGGATTTAGTCATACCATTGATAAAAACCGCACCGCTCTCGATTTGGCGGGCCAGTTTTTCACCCTTTTGCAGATCACGGGTCCACAAACTGGCGCCCAGTCCGAATCTGGAATCGTTGGCCACGGTCACCGCTTCTTCGGCATCTTTCACGGCGATAATCGCTGCAACCGGGCCGAAGGTTTCCTGTTCATAAGCGGGCATACCTTTCTTAACATCGGTAAGCACCGTGGGTTGATAAAAGACCCCTATGCCATCCAGCGCTTTTCCGCCGCAGAGGACGCGGGCGCCCTTTTTAACCGATTGCCGCACCTGTTCATCGAGCTCTTCCAGTAAATCCGGACGCGCCAGGGGTCCGACTTGCGTGTCCTCCTGCAGCGGATCGCCCGTTTTGAGTGCCTCCATCAGTGCTGTTTGCCGCTTTTCAAATTCTTGCAGAACCGATTTAACGACGATGAAGCGTTTTGCGGCGATACAGCTTTGTCCTGTATTAATCATCCGTGCCTTGGCTGCCGTTTCTACACAGGCCGGAATATCGGCATCTTCCAAAACGATAAAGGGGTCGGATCCGCCCAGTTCAAGTACGGTCTTCTTAATTTCCGATCCGGCAATGGAAGCCACCTGACTGCCTGCCGGTTCGCTGCCGGTCAGTGTAGCCGCTTTAACCAGCGGATTGCGGAGAATATCCTCCACTTTCCCTGAAGCGATTAAAAGGGTTTGAAACAAGTTTTCAGGAAAACCGGCTTCACGGAAAACATCTTCGATGGCCAGCGCGCAGCCCGGCACATTGGAAGCGTGCTTAAGCAGGCCGGCATCGCCGGCCATCAAGGCCGGCGCGGCAAAGCGAAAAACCTGCCAGAAGGGAAAATTCCAGGGCATAATCGCCAAAACAACACCGAGCGGTTCGAAGCTGACAAAACTTTTCGATGCATCAGATTCAATCATTTCATCAGCTAAAAACCGGCCGGCATTTTCCGCGTAATAATCGCATACCCAGGCACATTTTTCTATTTCCGCGCGCGACTCACCGATAATCTTGCCCATTTCCATAGTCATCAGCCGGGCATATTTTTCTTTTTCAGCGCGCAGAACTTCCGCGGCCTTCTTCATCAACCTGCTGCGCTCCGGCACTGATGTTTGTTTCCATGACAGAAAAGCCTGATGTCCCGATTCGATTTTTGCAGGAATCTCGGTATCCTTATGCTCCTGATATTCTTTTATAATTTCATTGGTTGCGGGATTGATTGCTTTCATAATTTATCAACCTCCTCCTATAATTTTTTTAAAACTTAAGCGGTAAAAATAGAAAAGGCGGTATAGATCAAATAAATTCCAAAACCAATCAAAATAAAACCCAAAGCATGAATCAGCCGGTTGAGGGCATTCATTTTCAACACTCTGCGGTTTCTGGCTAAAAATCGTGAAAAATAATAAAACCAGACCAGTGTCCCAAAGGAAACAAACAAGGCATAAGATACACCGATCAACAAATGCAAAATACCGAACTCGTTCTCATCATCGGAAGCGTCCGCCAAATTCCGATCCGTTTCCGGTATTTGTTCAGCGCTCTGCTGACGCATGCTATCCAGGCTTATGTTACTTTTAGTCTGATAATGAATCGATTCCACATTCGATCCGAGCACGTCATCCAATCCACCGACATTGAATCCCAGCGATGCCACAAACGACATAACGATAAAAGATGCTGTCATCCAGCCGAAAAACAGCATCGGATTCAAAAGATTAATCATCACACCGGTACGGAATCCGCCCTTCTTTTTCATTTGTTTCACACGCTTTGGAAACAAAATATTTCGATTAAGCGTTTTTATATCCAACCTCGTTCGTGCAATGTTGATACCAAGATAAATAATAAAAACAGAGCCTCCCGAGAGAATATAGGGAATAATTTGCTCATAGAGATTGAACAATTGGGCAAACCCCACTACGGCGATAAAGCAGTAAAAAAAATCAACAAACGCCGCGCCGGCCGCAGCCCGGATACTGAATTTGATACGTCCGTGTAAACTGTTCGAAGCAATCAGAATTCCGATCGGTCCGGCGACCGGCATCGAAAAAATAAAACCGACAAGGAAGCCGACCAATGAAATCGTTATTAAGCTTTCTATCATCTTTTTATAATTATGCTCAATAGTTAAGAGCGCATGTCCGCAAGTCGCTGTATTTTCATGCAGTTGCCGCTATCCAATTATCCTTATAAATCAGATGCCTGTGCGCTCAATTAAATCAATTTGATATTTTACTGCCAAATCGCAAGATAACTAAAAAGCAAATTTAATCCAAGATTATTTAACGCTGGTCAATGGGGCTGGACGCTATTTTTCAGCTTTACTGAGAAATGAGTCATTCTCAAAAAAATCAATACTGTCGTAAAAAAAATCCTGCCGGTAATTACGATATGTTGATCATGCAAGATTTAAATCATGCCTGTATTTTTTCTTTAAAATATTTGATGGTGCTTTCAAGACCCTGCTCCAGTTCAATTTTCGGTTCCCAGTTCAGCATGCGCTTTGCCAGATCGATGGCAGGCTTGCGCTGGGTGGGATCATCCATGGGCAGCGGTTTATGCACGATTTTTGACTTTGAACCGGTAAGCTCAATAATCTTCGCGGCCAGTTCGTAGATGGTGAATTCATTCGGATTGCCCAAATTTACGGGACCGATAAAATTTTCGGTATCCATCATCCGGATGACGCCTTCAACCAGATCATCGATAAATTGGAAGGCGCGGGTCTGGTTGCCTTCACCGTAAATGGTAAGGTCTTCATTTTTAAGGGCCTGAACAATGAAATTGCTGACTACCCGGCCGTCATTAATTGCCATCCGCGGACCATAGGTATTAAAAATGCGAATGATTTTAATATCCAATTTATTCTGGCGATGGTAATCCATCATCAGTGTTTCCGCAACGCGTTTGCCTTCGTCATAGCAACTGCGGATACCGATCGGATTAACATTGCCCCAGTAATCTTCCGGTTGCGGATGTACTTTGGGATCGCCATAAATTTCGGAGGTACTGGCAAGCATGATACGCGCTTTGACCCGTTTGGCCAAACCCAGCATGTTGATGGTCCCCATTACGCTGGTTTTGATCGTTTTCACCGGATTATACTGGTAGTGCACCGGAGAAGCCGGACAGGCAAAATGAAATATACGGTCTACTTCCAGCAAGATCGACTGGGTAATATCATGGCGCACCAGCTCAAAATTATGGTTATCAAAGAGTTGTAAAACATTCTCTTTAGTGCCCGTAAAAAAATTATCGAGACAAATGACATCATGGCCATCGCGAATGAGACGATCGCAGAGATGTGAGCCGATAAATCCGGCACCGCCGGTTACCAGAGTGCGCAT
>CAYXRA010000023.1:0-38195 GCA_964467525.1 uncultured Calditrichaceae bacterium | reverse complement strand
CTTTAACGTAGGGCGGGTAGCTGCGAATCTGCATTTGACGGTGGGTACGATCAATTTCAATGATCTTCAGATTTTCTGATAAATAACTGACTTCCTCACACAGCCGATCACCAAGTTGCTGCCGGCTTTCGGAATCGCCGCCAAGCGTACGGATCCTGTTATGTGTTAACCTAATCTGCATAAGCTGTGCGCTGAGTGCATCTCTTTTACTAAAATCAATGAATAATGCACCGTCGTCTATTTGGTGTGTAAATCGATAAATGTCCCCGTTCCCCTCACGGATAAGCAGGGCATCTTTTTCATCCATAGCTTTAAATTGTTTTATAATTTTTTCTGTCTTATGCATAGTTTCCCCCTTTTCATTAAACAGGTTGTGTTTTATGGTTCTGACCGTCAAAAGATAATAAAAACGGCTTATCTTCAATTTCAGTTTTGATATATACCGGTCGGCTCCAAATTGAGAATACATTTTCAAGCGTTCGTTTGGCGTAATCGATATCCAGGCCCATGGTTTCGCTTTGATGATTGAGCAGCAGGGCGGCGCGATTTTCAAAATTGGCATTTTCAACGCTGATCATCGGCTGCCCGATGTTGGTCAGCGAAAACAATAATTGTTTTTTGATTTTCTCAAAATCACGTGAACCGATTTCATACCGTTTCGTATTCGGATTATATTTATAGGTAAACAAACGATATGCGTTGCAAAACTCTTCAGTTAAAAATGCATCGATGAAATTGATATCATTATAATTCTGCCTGACTTCAAAAATTTTATCGGGTCCCTGCCCCAGTTTTTTATCCCAGTTTTTCTTTTCTACATAACTGTCGCAGGCGTCATACTCCTTGCCGAATTTCCCCTTATTCCAGCGATCTTCAATATTGCGAAACAATTCCAGCCCAATTTTATAAGGATTGATCTGACCGAACGCCATGTGCACGGTGCCGGAATGATGGTCGGCATAATCTATGAATTCAGCATCCGTTAGAATTTTCGTGGTCATCAGTTTGGAGTGCCAGTAAGAGGCCCAGCCCTCGTTCATTATTTTGGTCTGCGCCTGCGGCGCGAAATAATAGGCTTCTTCGCGAATAATTGCCAGAATATCACGCTGCCAGTCCTTGAGCGGGGCGTACTCCAGTAAAAACATGAGGATATCGCGTTCCGGCTGCTCGGGAAATAGTATGGTCTTTTTATTATCTTCAGCTATTTTGCGTTCCTGTTCATCTAAGAAATCGGGCGGATTAATATACTTATCCATGTATTTTTTGCTCTTTAAACGCTTCACTTGTTTTTTGTCAATGTGCAGCTCCTGTTTAAAAGCATCGCTTTTCCGCTTGATAAACGGCGCATTGTAATCGATTAAATTTTCCAGCGATAAACAACGGTCGATAAACTCTTCGACTTCGGTCAGGCCGTATTGATCGATATATTTATTGATCCGGATAGCATGATTGGCCATTTCATCCATCATCTTCCGGTTGGTTTTCGAAAAATATTTATTGTTTTTAAAAAAATCGCAGTGCGCATAAACATGAGCCATAACCAGTTTCTGATCAACCAGGTTATTTCCTTCAAGCAGGTAGGCGTAACAGGGATTGTTATTAATAACCATTTCGTAAATTTTTTGCAGTCCGTAACGGAAACTCTTGCTCATATGTTCGTATTCCATCCCGAAGCGCCAATGCGGATAGCGGATCGGAAATCCGCCCTTGGAGGCGATTTCGTTGATTTGCTCGTAGGGGAGTATTTCAAAAATTACCGGAAAAAAATCCAGACTGCTTTGCGCCGCATAATTTTCGATACGCTTTTTGATTTTTACCAGATCCGCGCTGAGATTCATTTGCCTTTCCCCAAAAATGTTTTTATCGATTCATAAATAGCGTCCCGGTCCGGTATGGCAGAGACCAGAATGTCCTCATTGTCTGTAAAGTACTGCTGAAGTTCGCCCAAAAATTTGCCGCTGCCGTAAACGCTTTCCACCTGACCGTAGCAAAAGACATTTGCGGCCGGCAGAATTTTTTCATCCAGTATTTTGAAACACTTTTCGTTATCATCCTTAGTCCAGTTGTCGCCATCGGAAAAATGAAAGGGATAGATATTCCATTCTTCCGGCGGATATTCGTTGTCGATTAATTTAGCGCATAATTCGTATGCCGATGAAATGACCGTTCCGCCGCTTTCCCTCAGGCTGAAAAACGTATCCCGGTCCACTTCCGAGGCGGCGGCGTCATGAACGATATAGCGTGTTTTCAATCCCGGATAATGCGCGCGCAGCCATGTGTCAATCCAGAAGGTTTCGATACGCACGATTTCGCGCTGCTCATCCCACATGGAGCCCGAGACATCCATCATATAAATGATGACGGCATTGCTTTGCAGCTTGTAGTCCGTTTTCCAGGAACGGTAGCGCTTGTCTTCTTTTATAGGAATGATCAGCGGTTTTTTGTAATCATATTCAAGAGCGCTGATCTGCCTTTTGAGGGCCTCTTTGTAGGTTCTTTTGAAATGGCGCAGCGTTTCCGGTCCGGTACGCCTGATGCCGGTGTATTTGTGCTTTTCTGCGATAATTTCCTGCCTGCCCCTGGGCTGAATTTTCGGCAGTTGCAGTTCTTCACCTAAAATTTCGGCCAGCTCTTCGATGGAAATTTCCACTTCGCGCAGATGCTGTCCGGGTACGTTGCCCGCACCGCTGCCTTTACCTTCACCGTCGCCGACCTCCAGCGGATCGCCCTCTTCACCCTCACCGGCACCAACTCCGCCCGGCTTGGGCTGACCATAGCGAAAACGGGGCAGGTCAATTTGCGGCAGGGGAATGCTGACCAGCTCTTTACCTTTCTTGCCGATCATCTCACCGTGGGAAATGTATTTGCGCAGATTTTTTTTAATTTTCCCCCGAATGATGTCCTTAAATCGACGGTGATCTTGTTCTATTTGCAGAATCATATATTTACCGGTTTTTTTATTCCTTGTTATCCTTCATGTCGCCGCGTGCGAAGATGCTGGCTACATAATTGAGCACATCCGTGGCGCTGTCTTCAGTGTAGCCATAATTCTTAATTAAGCGCGATTTTACCACGTCAATTTTTTCCTGGGTTTCCTGATCTACGACGCTCGATACAAGCGAGGTCAGTTTAATACTGTCTTTCTGATCTTCGAACAGTTTCATTTCCAGTGCGCGGTGTAACCGTTCATTGGTCCGGTAATCGAATTTTTTGCCTTCAATAGCCAGGGCGCCGATGTAATTCATGATTTCCATGCGGAAGTCATCTTTGCGGGATTCGGGGATGTCGATTTTTTCCTCGATCGAACGCATCAGACGCTCGTCGGGCTGTTCATCTTCACCGGTATATTTGTTTTTAACTTTTTCTTTCTGTGTGTAAGCTTTGAGGTTGTCGATATAATTGGCGCACAACCGGCTGATCGATTCTTCATCCGCACTGATCGCACGCTGTACTTCATTCTTCACAATTTCCGTATATTCCTGCTTAACCACACCCAGAAGTTCACGGTAGCGGCTGCGCTGATCTTCACTTGAGATTAAGGTGTGGTGTTTGAGTCCGCTCTCCAGTTCATTCATAACCATAAAGGGATTGATGTATTTTTCTTCCACATCGCTCACCAGGGCATTGCTGATTTTATCCTGAATGTAGCGCGGCGAAATACCCTCCAGTCCTTCGCGTTCGGTTTCTTTGCGCAGTTCACGTACGTTATCCTCGGTATATCCCGGAATGGTTTTATTGTCATACAGTTTTAATTTCTGTACCAGAGTCAGATTGTGTTTTTTTGGATCCTCGAGACGGGTAAGGACAGCCCACATCGCAGCCATTTCCAGCGTGTGCGGGGCAATGTGTTTGCCGAGTATCTTTTTATTATTATAATCTTTTTCGTAAATCTTAACTTCTTCACTCAACTTGGTGATGTAGGGAATATCGATTTTCACCGTACGGTCGCGCAGAGCTTCCATAAATTCATTATTCTGAAGCTTTTTAAACTCCGGTTCATTGGTATGCCCGATAATCACTTCATCGATGTCGGTTTGCGGAAATTTTTTGGGTTTGATTTTGTGCTCCTGGGAAGCGCCCAGCAAATCATACAAAAAGGCCACATCCAGTTTGAGCACCTCGATGAATTCAACAATGCCGCGATTCGAAATATTGAACTCTCCGTCGAAATTAAAAGAGCGCGGATCGGAATCGGAGCCGTATTCGGCAATCTTGCGGTAATTGATGTCGCCGGTCAGTTCGGTTGAATCCTGGTTTTTTTCATCTTTGGGCTGAAAGGTACCGATACCGATTCGATCTTTTTCAGATACAAGTAAACGATGAACCCGTATGTGTTTGATGATTTCTGTCCAGTCGCCGTTATAGCGAAAACTGAGCTCGCGGTAAATCTGACGGCAGGCCGGGCACAAATCGCCCTCAATTTCAATGTGGCGCTCGGAAGGTAATTTTTTGTTGATATCCTCAAGCACCTGGTCGCGCATCGTTTCAGGCAGCAGCAGCAGAGGCTCTTCATGCATGGGGCAGGGAATATCATCGGTGTGCCGGGATTCACCATCATTCAGAGAAGTCCAGCTAAATGTATAAAGTGCGCCTTCCTCAGTTTTTGAATAGCGCTCCAATCCCTTCTTGATTAATCTGACTATGGTGCTCTTGGCGCTGCCCACCGGACCATGCAGCAATAGCACGCGTTTTTCCGTCCCGTAGCGATGGGCCGCCGACTTAAAAATATTGACCAGTTTCATTAAGGGTATATCGAGGCCAAAAATCGCATCCTTGCCTGCATTGAAAGGATCATCAAAAAAATTGTAATGGACTATGCGTTTCTTGCTGTCCTTATATTCTTTTGAACCATAAGAAAGAATCATATCATAAATCCGTTGATAAGCGCTTCTGGCCGGCGCCGGATCTTTATATAACAGATCAAGATAATCTTCGAAGGTACCAGTCCAGTTTAGGTTTTTATGTTCTTCAGTATTAAACTGTTGTTTAAAGCTTTCAAAAAGTTTTTGACTTTGACGCATGACTAACTCCTCACGCTTAAATATTTATGGATAATTAATGTAAAATCCATACAACTTAATATTATGCATAATATGGCATAATTATAACTTTCAACTCATAATAGGTGGGATAGTTTCTCAATAATTATTCTTTTTTTATAACGAAGCAATAATAAAGTTATTTCCGGAAATCTAATTAAAATTAAAAAGAATGATTGTTATTAATGATTAACGGGCAGGTGACAATCGAAAACAGGATTAGATTCGATTTTGCTCAGGATTCTGATTTTAACTTTTCCAATAATGCGGTAATTGTATGGGGCGCGTGACCTTCATAGCGGTTGTTGGAATAAACATAGACATCCAAATCCTTTTCCAAAAATTTTCCGATCCATTCCGCCCACCACTCCAAATCGTGCCCGCGGTTAATGCGGGCATGGGAAAAATCGTCGGGCACCTGTTTCCGGTTACCGAGCAGGCGGATGTACGTAAAATCGGCGGTAATTTCCACTTTACGCGGCATGTAGTATAAATCATTCAAGACCAGAGCCGTATTACAGGATTTTAACATGTCATAAAATTGGGGACGATGCCAGTCTCTGTTACGGATTTCCACACATAAAGGTACATCCTTGTGATGCTGCTTTAAAAAATCATGCAAAAGGTTTTTATGTTTATCGAACTTAAATTTGTAGTCAAACTGTAATACGACCGGGCCCAGTTTATGTTTAAGAATTTGCATTGTTTCGATAAACCGGTTCCATTCCGGGGTACAGTCTTTAAGTCGTTTTTCGTGGGTAATAACCTGCGGCACCTTCGGTGCAAAAATAAAATGATCGCCGGTTTGTTCGAACCAGTTTTGCACGGTGGTCTCCCGGGGAATGCCGTAAAAGGTGGAGTCGATCTCCACCGTATCGAAACGCTGTGAATAGTGCTGCAGGTAATCTGTGCGTTTCGTTCCTTCCGGATAAAAAACATTGACCCAGTCTTTATAAGACCAGCCGGAAGTTCCGACGCGCAGTTTTGCATTCATAGCCGTCTGAATCCGGTTAAATTTTATAGTTGATGCCTACACGCAGAATGCCCATGCCAAAACCGATTTCGCCGCAAACGGCCATTTTCGGAGAATAATAATAACGAAAGCCCACAGCCGATCCCCAGACCGGTCCGCTGTAACGATTATCCTGAGAGGGTGAAGCCAGCGGCTTGTCCTCCGCATCGATGTTAAAACCGATATGCACCACAACGTAGGGATCCACATCGGGTTCTTTAAATAAATCGATATGGTAGTAAAGCGATCCGAGAAACAGATAATTCTTGTAGGTATATTTTCCTAATTTATAATCAGGGTCACGCGGTAATTTGTATAGAAATTTTTCGGTGTAGGATGAATAACCGATCGTAGCGCCCAGTCCCAGGCTGGCCGGAAAGTCGGGGATATTTAAAAATCCTTCTTTAACGCCATACTCAAAATCCAGAACAAGTCCCACAGAGCTGCCGTATACATTGCCCAAAGCAACTTTCGCACCGAAGATCATATCACCTTTACTCAATTCCGGTGATCCGGGGGGATCCATTAAGCCGGCACGGGCCTGGGCGAACATCAGAATAAAGGCGAGAAAAAATACAGTTTTATCCATCTTTTTCCTTTCTATGGTATTTCCAACTTTCACTTGCATATTAATATTCCGTATTGTAGTCTCAGGGAAAGTAAACACAAAATCACAAATTAGTGGAAAAAGGTGATTATGAGCAAATTAAATAATACTTCGGTTCTGATTTTTGTCGATAATCTTTATGAAGACCTGGAACTCTGGTACCCCAAATTAAGGTTAATTGAAGCCGGGGCAGAAGTTGTGGTTGCAGGATTGGAAAGCGGGGCGACCTATCAAAGCAAACACGGATATCCATGCCAGGCGGATCAGTCTTTTAAAGATGTTGATGCGTCTGAATTTCAGGGACTGATCCTGCCCGGCGGCTGGGCGCCTGACAAATTACGCCGCTATCCCGAGGTGCTGGAAATAACCCGCACCATGCATGAAAAGCACAAATTGATTGCCCATATTTGTCACGGCGGCTGGATTGCGGCTTCCGCAGGAATCATGAAAGGATTTAAATGCACATCAACACCGGGCATCAAAGACGATTTGATTCATGCCGGGGCAGAGTGGTTCGACGAACCCCTGGTCGTTGACCGCAATATGATTTCCAGTCGCCGGCCCGCCGATCTGCCGCGGTTTTGCCGGGCGGTTATTGAGCACTTATCAGCCGTTTAATTTCAGCTGCTGATAATAGCATTAATGGTTTCGACTTCCCGGTCATCGAAAGATAAATTGTTCTGTGTGTTTACGCAATCTTCGACTTGACTGACACGGCTGGCGCCGATCAGGGCGGAAGCGATCACCGGCTGGCGTAAAACCCAGGCCAGGGCCAGTTGTGCTAAGGTCTGTCCTCTTTCCCGGGCAAGTGCGTTCAATTTTTTCACTTTCGTGAGTTTATCTTCGGTGATCTGATTGACATGCAAAAAACCGTGTTCTTTGGCTGCGCGGGAATCACCGGGAATACCGTCCAGATATTTATCGGTCAGCAAACCCTGGGCAAGCGGTGAAAAAACAATCGCGCCGATGCCGGTTTTTTCAAGTATATCCAGTAAACCATCCTCAATCCAGCGGTCGAACATATTGTAACGCGGCTGATGAATCAGGCAGGGGGTACCCATTTTCTTTAAGATTTTAGCAGCCTGATGTGTTTGTTCGGTATTGTATTGTGAGATGCCGATGTAAAGTGCGCGGCCGCTGCGTACCAGATAATCAAGAGCGCCCATCGTCTCTTCCAGCGGCGTTTTTGGGTCAGGCCGGTGGTGATAAAAAATATCGACATAGTCCAGACCCATACGTTTCAGACTTTGATCGGCGCTGGCGATTAGGTACTTGCGCGATCCGTAATCACCGTATGGTCCGGGCCACATCAGCCAGCCTGCTTTCGATGAAATAATTAATTCGTCGCGGTGGGCCGATAAATCCTGTTTCAGTATTTTGCCGAAATTGCTTTCAGCAGAGCCGGGCGGCGGTCCGTAATTATTGGCCAGATCATAATGGGTGATACCCAAATCAAAGGCACGGCGAACCATCGCACGGCCGTTCTCAAAATCATCCACATCACCAAAATTATGCCAAAGGCCAAGCGATATTAACGGTAACTTTAAACCGCTTCTGCCGCAGCGCTTGTATTGTATATTTTCATACCGATTTTTCTCGGGAGAATAACTCACGTCTTACCTCTTTTTTTGGATATTTAATATTATTTTTCAGTACATGCCGGGATCTTTTGATGATCCGTCTTTTTATCAATTCCAGCCCGGCCATTAAAAAACCGCCGAATAATAGTCCCTCGAAACCTGCAAGTATAATTTTTGATAATTCACCGAAGTGTACTTCGCCGAACAGGGTAGCCAGGGGATCGAGATTGATCTGAGAATTGGAAAAAGACCGGGCAATAATTTCGATGCTGCCGCTAAACAGATTGCCTTCAGTAAAAATTAAAATGACCGCGGCGCACATGGAACCGAATGCCGCTCCCAGGATTTTGCGCCATGAATGCTGCCGTTTGCTTCCAAAATTGGCCAGCGCGGCTCCGAGCGGAATACTCAAACCAATCACTGTCCCTTCAAGCGCGCCGCTGATTTCGCTCAAATTCTGACCGAACAAAGTGCGCAGCGTATCAACGCCTAACAGGTGTATAAAAGCACCAATACCGGCGCCGCCCAATGCGCCGCCGAAAATCTGCCACCAGTGACTGTGACGGTAGGTTACATGGCTTACGGCTGACATGCCCAGAGCAATCCCCCAGCCGCCGGCCGCGCCGGCAAAAGTACCCAATCCCGTCAATACCAGGATTACCGGGGCAACTTCAAAGGGACTGGCCACGCGGAAATAAATCAGCGCCAGACTCAAAAGAAGACCAACAACCAAGCCTGAAAAAGCGGCACCTGTAGTTCCGGCAACCACTTCCTTTAAAATAGAGAGCTGATCCCGGCGCAGCCGCACCCAGACCAGACCGGATACGACTAAGAATATAATCGGAATGGGTATATCAAAAAGCCGGATCATCTTTTTTTCATAATCACGCACAAAGGCCAGGCTGATTGCCCTGCGGATCAGACCGGGCTGCTTTTCGCCGGATTTTTCCGCAAGTAATTGTGTGCCGTTTTTCCCGTAATGCTTAATCAGAACAATGCTGGCTGCCTTTCGCACAAGCAGATCGTCATCCCACAATGCAATCTCACTCAGGATCGTTTTAGTGGTGCTGTTCTTTACGGATAAACAGGATTCTACTGCACGCTGACGAATCTCAGGATTTTCATCATGGCAGGCATCCAGGATGATCCCTTCAATATTCTGTGTGCAATCGATTACCCAGCCTGGCAGAATTCTGGCCCGGTTTAACAGGCTGGCGGCAACCAGACGGCATTCTTTTCCCGAAAGGCGCAGACGTTCACCAAAAGGCAAAATCAGGTCCAGTGCGTCATTATCCATAAGAAGGTCATGGGCCATAAAATTTTTCATTGCCCGTTCGATAACTTCCCGGGCCCGCTTCAGGGCAATTTCGTCAGCATTGAGCCAGCGCATAATTTCGGGTATCAGAAAATCATGAGCCAGTTCCAGCCAGACTTCGCCCTCTTCAAAACGAAACCGTACAATACGGGCGGTGGCCAGATCTTCAATGACATTCCTGATGTACGATTCATCGGCAGCGGCATCCTGATACAAATTTGCCCGGATATCCGATACTTTCATGAAAAGATGGCGTCCCTCCGCTGATATCAGGCTGATTAATACCTGTTTGGCCGTTTGCAGATCGCCTGAATTAAAACGGCGCATCACCCGTTCCAGATAACCGGTCAAAATATTGGAAGCGCCGCCCAGCGCCCTGTAATCGGCAAAGGCGAGAATGCCGGATTTTTGAGCGGTGTCGAATAAGGCATCGCATACAATTTGCAGCTGCGGCGGATCGATTTCATTATTGACACTCAGGTCATCCAATATCGTTTCAACCAGTCCATCCTCGTATGTGCAATCAACTTTCTTTGCCGGCTCAACAATAGCCCGCACGGCATCTGCACGGGTTAAGCGCATCAGCCGGTATTCATGGTGATATATTTCCGGCAGCGCTCTTTTGAAAGCGCTCATCTCAGCCAATAAATCTTCGCGTAATACGAAAACCATCTTAATTTTCTGTAAGCCGTTTCGGAAAAGTTGGTTTAAACTTTCTATAAATCTGGAACGGCGCTTTTCCGGTAAAAGCAGAAAAAAATCTTCAAACTGGTCGAAGAAAAAAATCACCTGCGCCATATTATCAGGAATGTCAATTTGGGTAATCTGCAGGTTCCCGTCGTGCTCCGGTTTGATGCCTTCCATTGAATTTAATGCTTTCAGCAGATCGGCCAGCGGATCGATAAAGCTGTTGATAATGAATACCTGCTTCTCTTCATTTTTAAAACGGGGAATAATTCCGGCGCGCAGCAGCGAACTTTTTCCTACTCCGGAACGGCCGTGCAGGATGAAGGAACGATGGGCATCGATTTTTGAGCAGATTTCCGTAATTTCCCTTTCACGTCCGAAAAAAAGATCGGCATCATTTTCGGTGAAGTAATCCAGAAACTTGTAGGGTCGTGTCCGGGTTGGGGATACGGGCCCGGCAAGCTTTTGTTTTAATTGTTCAGGAGCAAGCGGCTCAACGTCGGCAATGAATGTGTATCCATGCTTGGGCGTGGTTTTAATAAATCTCGGTTGCCCGGCCTGATCACCGAGCTGCCGGCGAATCTCTTTGATACACTGACTCAGTGCCGTATCGGAAACGATCACATCTTTCCAGACACTGGAAAAAATTTCATTCTTGCTGATCAGTCTGCCCGGATGCCTGACCAGCAACATTAAAACATCAAAATATTTAGGAGTGAGGGTAACCGGTTTATTGTCTTTCCAAATCTGCCTGTTTTCCAGGTCGATGATGATGCCGTCGAATTGATAACCGGCAATATTGTTTAATTTATCATCCATCTCAATAATTTCTCACAAAAAACTCATTTTTTTTAATGAGGAATTGCTAATTTATGTCGATAATGTACAGATCAAAGAAATCCTACGCAATAATTCATTAAAGATCAAACGCTTATGGCAAAGCATATAAATACACAAACGAATCCCCACGGTCTGCATGTCGCCATTATTATGGATGGAAACGGACGCTGGGCCAAAGCCCACAAGAAACCGCGCTTCTTCGGACACCGGGCCGGCGCCGAGACATTGCGCACTATTGTAGAAAATGCCCCGAAGCTGGGCATAACCACGCTGACTGCCTATGCCTTCTCTGCCGATAACTGGAAACGGCCGCAATCCGAGGTTTCGGCACTGATGCGACTTTTTCAGTCTTATCTCAAATCCGAGGTAAAGAATCTTAAGAAAAACGGCGTTTCTCTCAGTTTCCTGGGACGCCGCGACCGGTTTTCCGAAGCAATTCTCAAGGGTATGGCTGAGGCGGAAAAAGCCACGGCAAATGGTAAAACACTGCACCTGCGTCTTGCGGTCGATTATTCGGCCCGCGATATGATCCTCAAAGCGGCGCGGGAGTATCAATTAAATGCGGAAGTTTCGAGACAGGATTTCAACCAGTTGCTGAGCAATGCCCAGAACGGCGGTAAGTTCAATCCTGATGTCGATCTGCTTATTCGTACCGGCGGTGAAAAGCGGCTGAGTGATTTTCTGTTATGGGAATGCGCCTACGCTGAACTGTTTTTCAGTGATGTGATGTGGCCCGATTTTAATCCAGCCGAAATCAGAAAAGCACTGGACGAATTCGATCTGCGCGAAAGACGCTTTGGTGGGTTGCCCGGTAAAAATTAAAGCTATATTTGGGCTTTTGGGAAATGCGGGTGCCCTGCAGTTCATTCTATGATCCGCTTAATTTCGATTATAGGATTCAATTTTCAATTTTAATTTTTATCGCTTTTTATTATCTTCACTTCAGCGGCATTGATATTAGCAAGAGATAAAAATTTATGAAAGCGATGATTTTAGCAGCCGGACTGGGCAGCAGACTGAGACCTTTGACTAATGATAAGCCAAAGGCACTGGTGGAAATCAACGGTCGTCCGATGCTTGAGCTGCTCATTCTGAGGCTCAAAAAATTTGGCGTAAACGAAATCATAATCAATGTCCATCATTTTGCTGATCGTATCATTAATTTTCTTGAGCAAAATAAAAAATTCGGTTTGCGCATTGCCGTTTCAAGTGAAAAGAAACTGCTGGATACCGGCGGCGGACTCAAACAAGCGCGTTGCTTTTTCGATCCTGAAGAATCTTTCCTGCTGCATAATGTAGACGTGTTGACTGATCTGGATTACCTGCAATTATTTTCTGCCCATCAGAAAAACAACGCTCTTGCCACGCTGGCGGTGCGCACACGACCGACTTCGCGTTATCTTCTGTTTGATGCTAACAATGATTTATGCGGCTGGAAAAATCTGAAAACCAATGAAGTCCGGATGACCCGGCAGCCAGATGGTAAAACCAGACCGTTGTCTTTTATGGGTATGCATATGATTTCTCCGGAGATATTCGATTTTTTTCCTGAGAAAGATATTTTTTCTATCATCGATCTATATTTAGAACTTGCCGCAGATGAAAGAATCATTAAAGGATTTCCGGCCGATCATTATCAATGGGTTGACATGGGGAAAAAAACGGATTTGAAAGAAGCAGAGAGACTGCTGGCTAAACCTGGTAATCGTTTTTCGTTCTGAAGATAAAAATTAAGATTGGCCGCCTGTATTGACATCGCGGATATTTAACCTTACATTACTGATGTTATATTATATTAACACATGTTTATGACGGTTTAACAATGAAAGAACTCTGGAAAAAATATGACGAGGTTGAGCTTACGCACAGCAGTGTGCATCACCTCATGGCAATGCATGAGTTATTGAAGCAAAACGGCTATGTCCGCGGCATTGATATAGCCAACTATCTTAATATCTCCCGAAGCAGTGTTTCGATTACCGTAAAAAAACTGATCAACAGAGGCTATGTTGAGGAAGATAGTAATAAATTCTATCATTTTACCACGCAGGGAGAAGCGCTGATCAACAGCGTTTTAAGTAAGCGGCATATCATTCAGATGTTTTTTCAGAAAGTGCTGAATCTTCCTGAAAACCTGGCCGAGGCGGAGGCCTGTAAAATTGAGCATCTGCTTGAGGAGAAGACCGGACAGAAGCTGATGAGTTTTATGGGATACTATCTGTCCGATCGTAAGGAAGCAAAAGCATTTCGCGAACACCTTTCCGATTTTGAATATGTCTGTAACGATACGGAAAACTGTGACATCTGCGAAACGATCTGTTATCTGGCCGGCGGCGGTCATATTCCTGAATAATCCCGCACGAAGCTTTTACTTCCGGATCACTTAATAACGCAGCCCCTAAATTCAATCACTTTTTAAAAACAGGTTATCTCCGTGCAATTCTTACTATCTATAAAATTGAAGAAAGTGTTTCTTCCATAACCTGACTGGTGCGTTTCAAATCTGCTTCACTATGCGCTGCAGAGATAAACATGGCCTCAAACTGTGACGGTGCGATATAGATACCTTTATCAAGCAGCCCACCAAAATAGCGGCCAAAAAGTTCGGTATCCGATGCCGAAGCATCCCCGAAATTATTCACGCCGCCGGATTTAAAGAAAATCGCGCCCATTGAATTGACATAATTCAGGGAAAGGGGCAGATTATTCTTTACGATAAAGGATTTGCCGTTTTCGAAGAAAGCTTTACTTTTTTGGTTTAGCGCATCGAAGAAGCCTGCTTCGGAAATAAGCTCCAGCGTTTTTAATCCCACAGCCATAGCCAAAGGATTACCGGATAATGTACCGGCCTGGTAAATGGGGCCTGCCGGTGATACCTTTTCCATTATTTCACGCTTACCACCGTAAGCCGCCACCGGCAGCCCGCCGCCGATCACTTTGCCCATGGTGGTTAAATCGGGCATAATCTGATAAAGCGCCTGCGCACCGCCGGGATGTACGCGAAAACCCGTCATCACTTCATCAAAGATCAGCAGACTGTCATGCTTATCGCACAACCGGCGCAGGCCTTCCAGAAAACCTTCCTGCGGCGGAATGACGCCCATATTACCGGCAATCGGTTCAACGATGACCGCGGCAATGTTATTGCCTTCTTCATCGAACAATTGCTGTACGGAATTGAGATCGTTAAGATCTGCCGTTAGAGTATTTTTAGCAACATCAGCGGGTACGCCCGGACTATCCGGTTCGCCCAGGGTTAAGGCGCCGGAACCGGCCTTAATTAAAAAGCTGTCGCCATGTCCGTGGTAGCAGCCTTCGAATTTGATGATCTTGTCCTTGCCCGTAAATCCCCGTGCCAGCCTAATGGCGCTCATAGTCGCCTCCGTACCGGAATTGACCATGCGGACCATCTCCACGGAAGGAACCATTTCGATGATTTTTTCAGCAATGCAAATTTCCAGCTCGATCGGCGCGCCGAAGCTGGTGCCCTTCGCCGCCGTTTCGTTCAGCACCCCGATAATTTCATCACGGGCGTGCCCCAGGATCATCGGCCCCCAGGAGCCGACAAAGTCGATATAATCATTGCCATCGGCATCTTTGATTTGCGATCCTTTAGCCGAATCGATAAAAAGGGGATCGCGGTTAACCGAACGAAATGCGCGAACCGGCGAATTTACACCACCGGGCATTACTTTTTTTGCTTTGATGAATAAGTCTTTACTCAAAGTCATAAAATGAATTCCTTTATATTTTTGTCTTCTCAAATTATATCTAAGCTAAATGAAAAAGAAAACTCTTTACCATATTGGAAAATTTAGCTGTCAAATAAGATTACCATTTTCTCACGGTCCGCTGCCATTCCGGACCCACCCCTGCCATAGGTCCAAAGGACTCCTATGGAGCATCCCTTTGGGATAACCCCTCCGTCGGAGGGCATTCTAATATCCCCTCTTGTCCCGCCGTTGCGGGATGCCTTTGGCAGGAGGGGATCAAGGGGTGGGTTCTGACTTGTTTCAAGTATTTGCCTTTTGCGAAAACTTTGCCGCGGAGTAATTTAATCTTTTCTCGCTCGGATCGTTGCCGTTTTGGACCCACCCCTAACCCCTCCGTCGGATGGGAATTTGTGTTTCAGCCCGCAAAGTTCGCCGCCAATCAGCATCCATTGGGGCGAGCGGGGAATATATTTAGCCCTCATTAATCCATTTGGCCGCATCTTTGGCGAAATAGGTCAGAATCAAATCGGCGCCGGCGCGTTTGATTGCTGTTAAGATTTCCATGGCTACCTTTTGTTCATCGATCCAGCCCAGTTTGGCGGCTGCTTTAACCATTGAAAATTCACCGCTGACATTATAGGCGGCTACCGGCAAATCGATTTCATTGCGCACACGATGGATGATATCGAGATAAGCCAGCGCCGGTTTTACCATGATGATATCCGCGCCCTCATCGACATCCAGTTCTACCTCGTAAAGGGCTTCGCGGGCATTGGGCGGGTCCATCTGATAGGCGCGCCGGTCGCCAAACTGCGGAGCCGATTCCGCTGCTTCACGGAACGGACCGTAAAATCCCGAGGCATATTTGGCGGCATAGCTCATAATCGGCATTTTTTCGAAACCGTTTTCATCCAGCGCTTCGCGGATGGCGGCGATCATCCCGTCCATCATGCCCGAGGGAGCAACCATATCGGCGCCAGCCTTGCCGTGGGTAATTACCTGTCTGCCCAGCATTTCCAGAGTGGTATCGTTATCCACATCGCCGTCGGTTATTGCTCCGCAGTGACCGTGATCCGTATATTCGCAGAAACAGACATCGGTAATCACATACATCCCGGGAACGGCATCTTTGACGGCTTTAACCGCGCGCTGAATAATCCCGTCATTATTGGTGGCATCGCTGCCCAGGGCATCTTTTACGGCGGGAATACCAAACAGTATAATAGCCGGTATACCCAGTTTGTGCACTTCGCTTACTTCCTTGATCAAAAGATCAATGGATAACTGATCATTGCCGGGCATGGAAGCAATCGGTTTCCTGACATTTTTGCCTTCCACCACGAACATGGGATAAATGAGATCGTCGACGGATAGTTTTGTCTCGCGCACCATGCGGCGAATGTTTTCATTACGGCGCAGTCTGCGCGGCCGATAATAGGGCGTAAACATAGATTGCCTTTCTTTTTTTGATATTATTCAAATTATTTTTTTGTTCTGACTGTATTCATGAGTTTATCCCATCCGGGCAGTTCATTTTAGTCCCTCTTCAAAGAGTGATTAGGGGGATGCCCCTTTTAACCTCATTCCGGTCGGCTCGCTGCCATTTTGGATCCACCCCTGATAACCTTCCACTTTTGACTTTTCCGAAGGAAAGCCTTTGGTGCTGACCTCTGAACACTGACTTCTGATATCTGATTTCTGCTCAGGCTTCATTAATTTTTGTCACAGTGGCATTGGCGGACAATACGCTGTCCCCGATGCCGATGCCCTGACGAAAATTTCCCGAAAAATAAAGACCGGGAATCTGATCTTCAAGTTCGGTAAACATTTTTTGATACCACTGATAACCCATCCCGTACTGGGGAATGGCTTTTGGCCAGCGTTTGATTTTTACAAAGACCGGATCTTCCAGTAATCCGACCAGATCATTTAAATCGTTGAAAACGATCTGCCTGAGCAAACTATCATCCAGATTTGCGTTTTCGGGTTGACGGGCGCCGCCCACAAATGTGGTGAACAGGGCATAGCCCTCGGGGGCGCGTTTGGGAAAAATGGTTGAACTCCAGATCGATCCCAGAATTTGTTTTTTTTCCACTTTCGGAACGAGAAACCCGAATCCGTCCAGTTCCCGTTTGATATCCGATTCGCGAAATGCCATAATGACGACCGCTACCGGCGGATATTGGATCTTTTCGATTTCCCGTGCATTCTGCGGCGAAAGTTTGCGCAGCACCCGGGCCATGGCTGCAGCGGGCAGGGAAACGACTACGCCATCAAACTTTTCCCCGGATTTTTTACCATCACGGATCGAATGCACAACAAAATGCTCGCCGCTTTGCTCGATAAAATCGACCGTGGTATTATGCTTAATTTTTGATGCGATCGGCCGGGCCAGGGCGTCGGTGAATGCTTGCATGCCATCCATAAATGAAAATAGTTTTGCGCGGTCTTTGGATATCTCGCCGCGTTTTTTCCGTTCACGGGCGCCCTTGATCGTCCCTTTGATAAAACTGCCGTAATTCTGTTCAAGAGCAAACAACTTTGGAAATGCGGCCGGCGCGCTCAGCTTTTCCGGATCACCGGCATAAACCCCGGCTACAAAAGGATTAATCGCATAATCTAAAAATTCTTCGCCCAAACGGTGGCGCACAAAATCGGCCAGCGAAATATCCTTCCCGTCAGTCGGTTTGACGAAGGGTTCGCGCAGCAGCCTGAGTTTAGCGCTGGCTGAAAAAAGTTTGGTTTTGAGAAACTTCAGCGGCGACATGGGCAGGGCATGCAGTTTGCCTTTTCTGACCACATAGCGGTTATTCGAAGCTTCATTGCCGTAGACTTTCTGATCCTCGATACCCAGATCGCGGATGAGTTTCCGCAGTAAATCGGATGTTTCCAGGGCGCTGTTCGGTCCCAAATCCAGTAAATAGCCGTCCTTTTTTTCGGTTATAATTGAACCGCCCGTATGGCCCGACGATTCGAATACCGTAATATCTTTTCCGGCCCGGTTAAGCCACCAGGCCGTGGTTAATCCTGATATGCCTGCGCCGAGTATGGCGATGCGATTGTTCTTTTTCATTCTGCAAAACCTGCTTTCTGTGTCCGTACCATGCGCGAAAAATTATCATGAATGATTTCTTTCAGGCCAAAAATAAATGTCTCATTGGTATTAAGCGCTTTGATGAATTTGTAATCCGTAATTCCGTTTTCATGGGCCAGATTTTTATATAAAATACCGATTTCATATATCGTTTCCGAATTATCCGCAACAAATCCCAGCGGATAAACGATCAATTTTTTAACGCCCTGTTCGGCAAGGGCCTTAATTGTTTCATCGGTGGCCGGAGACAGCCATTGCACCGGTCCCACTTTACTTTGATATGATAAATGAAAATTGATACGCTCCGGCAGCTCCTTACGAAGGGCTTCGGCCGCGGCTTCCACTTCATCACGATAGGGATCGCCCTGACGAATACGTTTCATTGGGATACTGTGGGCGCTGAACAGCACATCTCTGCAATCTTTATCTTCGCTGAGTGCTGCATTGATGTCATCGGCCATAGCCTGAATAAAACGAGGATGATTGCCAAAACGGTCGATGAGCAGTAAATCTTCATCGGCAACGATTTTACCTGCATTGAGCCGATTGATCAGGTTAATTAGTGAACCGCCGGTTGCCGTTGAATAGAAAGGATACAGCGATAGAATAATGACTTTATCAAAGTTTCCGCCGGTTATTTTTTCCCACTGGTCTTCGATAAAGGGATGCCAGTAACGCATAGCGCTGAAAACATCAAAGCGGTCGGCCCCGTTTTCGTTGAGCATGTTTTGCAATAATGCGGCCTGATGTTCTGTAATTTCGGTGAGCGGGGTTTGGCCGCCGATCTGTTCATAAATATGGCGGCTTTCGGGTCCCCGTTTTTTTGAAATCCAGCGCACCAGCGGTTTTCTCAGAAAACCGGGCAGCGGAATGTCGATGATATCCGGATCGCTGAAAATGTTATATAAATAAGGCTCTACCGCATCCAGTGAATCCGGTCCGCCCATGTTCGATATCATTACGGCAACGCGCATTAATTAAACCGTCCGTGAAAATTGTGGTTTATCATCTTCTTTTTTCTGCAGCCAGGCGTCAAAATTCATCGCGATATTGCGAATCAGCAGACGACCCTGCTCGGTCACCAAAATAGCATCTTTGTTCAAAACAACCAAACCATCCGCTTCGAAAGATTGAAGCGCTTCTATGGCATCGGCAAAATAAATATCAAATTCAATATCAAACTGATGCTCAATGCCTGCTTTTTGCAGCTTGAAATTACACATCAGTTCTGTGATCACTTTGCGCCGCAGTATGTCATCCTCAGTCAGCTCGATGCCGCGCATTACAGGCAGACGGCCGTCATCCACAGCCTGATAGTACTCCGGCAATTTTTTAAAATTCTGTACATACAGATCGGACAGCATGCTGATACCGGTGATGCCCAGTCCGAATAAATCCAGCCCGGCGTAAGTAGAGTAGCCCTGAAAATTGCGGTAGAGGGTGCCGGCGCGCATGGCCAGTGTCAGTTCATCATCCGGTTTGGCAAAATGATCCATACCGATATAAACATAGCCGCTGGCGGTCAGTTTTTCGATACTCAATTTCAGAAGCTGTAATTTTTCTTCCGGGGACGGCAGCCACTTATCTTTAATTAAACGCTGATGTTTGATCATTTGCGGCAGATGGGCATAGTTGAACACGGCCAGCCGATCAGGGTCCAGATTCAGAATCTGGTCGATGGTTTTTTCAAAGGTATCGACAGCCTGGAATGGCAGACCGTACATCAAATCCAGATTCAGGCTTTTAAATTCCAGTTCTTTGGCCCAGTTCACCGTTTGCCGGGTCAAAGGCTCAGACTGAATGCGGTTGACGGTTTCCTGCACTTTGGGATGAAAATCCTGCACGCCCATGCTGCAACGATTGAATCCGATGTCGCGCAGGGCAACCATGTGATCGCGGGTCAGTTCCCTGGGATCGATTTCAACACTGACTTCGGCATTGTCCTCAAATGTAAAATACCTGTGAATGATTTCCCCAAGACGGCGGATTTGATCGGGACTGAGGTGCGTGGGCGTGCCGCCGCCCCAGTGCAGTTGAGCCACTTTACGCCGGCTGTCGAGATTCTTTTTCAGCAGGGTGATTTCCTTTTCCAGGTAATCGATATAATTTTCGATTTTACTGCGATTACGGGTAACCATCATATTACAGCCGCAAAAGTAGCAGAGTGTATCGCAGAAAGGTAAATGGAAATACAGCGAAATCGGCTGTCCGCTTTGATTGGATTCGGATTTTTTAATATGATTTACAAAGGTTTCCGCCGTTACCCCTTCATGAAAATAAGGCGCCGTAGGATAGCTGGTATAACGCGGACCGGGACGGTCATATTTTTTCAGAAGATCGATATCGACGTTTATTTTATTGTTGTTCATGGTAAATCTTTCATTATTTACGATGTAAGATTTCACTGCGCTCATGGAGATAATCAACCAGAAAACGTACGTTATCCGGAGATATATCGGGCAGAATACCGTGACCGAGGTTAAACACATGCCCGCTTTCGGCGCCGAATACATTTAGAATTTTATCGGTTTCACGCATCAATGTTTCACGACTGCCGTAAAGCGCCGTGGGATCCAGATTACCCTGCAGGGCGGCGACATTTCCCAGCCGTTCTCTGGCTTCCCGCAGTTCGGTCATCCAGTCAACGCCGAGCATATCGGCGCCGCTGTCGCGCAGTTGTTCGATTAAACTGATACCTCCCTTGCTGAACAGGGTCACCGGTACGCCCGTTGGCTTCAGATCGGCAACGATGCGTTTCATAAATTTGGCTGAAAAGGCTTCGTAATAATGAACAGGCAGAATGCCGCCCCAGGTATCGAAAATCTGCACGGCCTGGGCGCCGCTCTGAACCTGCATTACTAAATAGCGGCTGACGGCATCGGTTAAAATGTTCAGCAGTCTGGTTAAAAGCCGCGGATTACTGTACAGCATTCCTTTGATATATTTGAAATTGCGCGTCGGTTTGCCTTCGATCATGTACGTTGCCAGCGTGAACGGCGAACCGCTGAATCCGATAAGCGGCGTTTTACCTTCCAGTTCATTGCGGATCACTTTTATCGCCGCACCTACATAACCGAGCTTTTCTTCCATAGCAGTGGTATCGAGCTGATCAACTTCTTTTTCCGATAAAATTTGCGGTGAAAGTTTGGGCCCGTGATTTTCAAGGAATTCCAGTTTTTGGCCCAGAGCCTCCGGTATCACCAGAATATCGGAGAAGAGGATCGCCGCATCAAAACCAAAACGGCGGATCGGCTGCAGGGTTACCTCGGCGGCCAGTTCAGGTGTTTTGCATACCGTCAGAAAATCATTTTTGGCGCGGACTTTTTGATACTCCGGCAGATAGCGGCCGGCCTGACGCATAATCCAAATTGGCGTCCGCTCCACAGTTTCTTTTCTGATTGCGCGGATATAAAGATAATCACTGTTTTTTGTCACGCTTTATTCTCCATTACATTTTTCATCTGTTAAATCCCCACCCTTTCCCACGCGTGGGGAGGGGATTGCCACAAAGTGGCGCCTTGCGGCGAGGGGCGTGGTTTCTTCTGCTTTGTTTTTTGCCCAATGAACTTACCTTTTTGGTTTAATCATCCCTTATGGGTGGCTGCCCAATTATAGTTGTTTCAGTAAAATATTTTTCCAGCGCCCCAAATAAATGTTTACCGGTATTTTGCTCCGGAATAATCTGCACTTGGAGTCCTATGTCCTCAATAGTTTTGGCCGTAACCGGACCAATGGCGGCAATCGTTGTTTTTTGCGCGCTAATTTCAGCAACGATTTCCGGGCCTAAAATATTCGCGAAAAAGCGAAAAGCGGATGGACTGAAAAAAATAAAGCAGTCAATTGCACCGTTTTTAATCATTTGAATCATGCCCGCTTTATCGATTTCGTCATTGGGCTCTGTCCGGTACACTGCGATGACGCATACATTTGCGCCCTGTTTTTTCAATCCGCCGGACAGTTCATCCCCGGCTAAATTTGATGTGGGAATTAAAATGTTTTGATTTTTCAATTCATGTCCGGCGAAGGCTTTTAACAATCCTCTGGCACTGAAATCATCGGGAACCAGCTCGGCGCCTAAATGATATTTCTTCAACTTTGCCAGCGTGCGGCTACCGATAACGGCAATATTATTTGAGGGCTTGCCGGCGCCGATTTCTTTAACACGATTCATAAAATAGCGGACGCCGTTGGCGCTGGTAAAAATGATCCAGTCAAAATGGTCGATATGCTTTATGGCATCGTCGCAGGGCTGCATATTTGTTGTTGCAGTGATTTTAATCGTCGGGAAATGAATCGGCTTACCGCCGCTTGCTGCAATTTGCCGAGCCAGCTCGGTGCTCTGTTCCCGCGGTCTGGTGATAACAATGTTTTTATCTTTTAAAAGCATATTGTTCTTATTAAAACAAATTTATATGATTAATTCTGTCAGCGTCCGTTGTTCAGGAAATATCGTCTGTGAGAACTATTAATAGAACGCCTGCAAAATTTTTCTGGCGCCGCGGCCGATCATTTTCTCAGCCAGGGCTCTGCCAATAGCTTCCGCGGCTGCGGAATCGCCTTCCATTGTGTCTTTGATTATTGTTTTGCCGTCGATACTGCCGACAAATCCCGTGATTTGCAGCTTTCCTGAAGCAATGCGCGCGCAACCGCCCACCGGAAACTGGCAGCCGCTATCCAGTTTGTGCAGAAAGGCCCGTTCGGCCTGCACAGCCCGGTAGGTTTTTTCATCATTAATGGCTTTTACAAATTCTGAGGTTCTACGGTCTGTTTCACGAATCTGTACACCGATGGCGCCCTGGCCCACCGCAGGCAGCATTTCATCAATTTTGAAAGGATAATAAGCGACGTCATCCAGTTCCAGTCGCACCAGAGCCGCTTCGGCCATAATAATGCCGTCGAGATTTTGAGTTTTTATTTTCTGCAGCCGCGTATCGATGTTGCCGCGCAGATCGGCGATTTCAAGATCAGGACGCAGATAAAGCAATTGCGAGCGGCGGCGGATACTGCCGGTGGCAATGCAAGCGCTTTTTTTTAGCTCACTCAGCGGACTGCCGTTTTCCGTTACCAAAACATCGGCTACCGTGGCCCGCTCCGGAACAGCCCCAAGCTGCAAGCCATCCGTCATATCCGAAGGCAGGTCTTTTAAGCTGTGTACGGCAATATCGATGTGATCTTCCAGAAGCGCCTCTTCAATAGCCTTGGTAAAAACACCCTGTCCGCCAATTTTTGATAATGAAGAATTTTGATCGCGGTCGCCTTCGGTTTTGATAATCACAATGTGAAATTCCGTTTCGGGGTGCTGCTCCCGCAATTTTGTTTTAATATAATGGGCCTGCCAAAGAGCCAGATGACTGCCTCTGCTGCCGATGCGTATTTTATCCATAATTATTCTTCGTTTATACCGTAAAGTTGATTAAAAAAGTCAATACTTTCCTGATAGCGGTCGGCATTGCCCACATTCTTTTTAAGCATTTTAATATGCCGGTGCATCAGTTTATTCATGATACTTTGTGTCAGATATTCCACTTCCGGATAGCCTTCTTCCGGTAACCGGTTTTTCAGGCGATTCAGTTCGTTTTTGCGCAATTTATCAAAATGCTCCCTGAGACGATTAATCACGGAGGCGATCGAATGGGTAGAAAGCCACTTTCGGAAAAGCGCCAGGTGCTCGTCAATTATTTGAAAGGCTTCGGGAATTTCCTCGCGCCGCTTTTCCAGATTCATCTGTACGATGTCGTTAAGGTTATCCAGGTTATAAAGGTAAACGCCGTCTATTTCCTGAATATCGGGATCGATATCGCGGGGGATGGCCAGATCGATAAAAAATATCGGCTCGTGATTGCGTTTTTTGGCAATTTTCTCTATGATGTCTGTGTTCAGAACGTATTTGCGACTGGCGGTTGCGCTGATCACAATATCCGATTTTTCAAGCGCTCCGGCGATGTTTTCCAGCGAATATGCTTCGCCGTCGAATTTTTTGGCCAGATCCTGCGCCTTGCCGAGCGTCCGGTTGGCGATGCGGATATTACGGACGCCCTTTTCAATAAAATGGGTGGCAGCCAGCTCGGCCGTTTCTCCTGCGCCGACGAGCAGTACGTCTTTTCTTTTCAGCGAACTGAAAATTTTCCGGGCCAGTTCAACGCCGGCAAAGCTGACGGATACGGCGCCGTCCGATAAAAAGGTTTCGCTGCGTACTTTTTTTTCGGCCTGTAATGCAAAGGTGAACATTTTGTTTATGAGCGTATCCGTGGTATTTAAATCATGCGCCAGGTCGTAGCTTTCCTTTACCTGTCCGGTAATTTGCGGTTCGCCGATGATCTGGGAATCCAGTCCGGAAGCGACAGCGAAAAAATGTCTGACGGCATCAATACCCTGTTTTGTATATGTTAAATCCTGATCGCTGAAATACGTGCATTTTTTATAACGGTTCAGCCAGTTTTTTACACCACTGAGGGCATTGCCGTTTTCTTCGCCGCTCAGGTAAATCTCGGTCCGGTTGCAGGTGGAAAGGATCATGCAGCCGGTTAAATTAAATTGTTTAATGATTAGCTGAACGGCTTCCTCCTGTTGACTGCGATCCAGCGCTGCCTGTTCTCTGATTTCAACCGGCGCTGTTTTATGTGAAATACCGATGAGAGTAATCGGAATCAAATTAAGCATCATAATTCTCTAATAAAACTGATGAAACGATTCAAAAACCAAAACAACGGATACACCGCCGATAATCAGTATAATGAATCCGGCCAGCGACAAATATGCCATCCATTTTCCGCGCCAGCGTTTAAACCGTGCAAGTATGTATCCAATCAGATAAAGCAACCAGATGATATCCGTAATAATGACTTTGACATCGATCAGCCAATATGATCCGAACACATTATTGGCCTGTATGTGACCATGTAAAATGCCAAGTCCCAGCATGATAATGCCGATGGCCACGGAGCGGATACTCATTTTTTCCAGATAACTGAGCGCCGGAAGCTGGTTGTAGAGCACCCCTAATTTATGTTTTTTTAAATTTCGATTTTGGATAACGTACATAAACGCATAAATGGCCGAAAGTGATAATGCGGTATAACCGACGATGGACATGGATGCGTGAATCACGAAAAACGGATCTCTCAGCAGGGGGTTGGTTTCCGGCGTCCAGGGAATATTAACGGTCGAGATAATTTCAAGAAAAAAGGCAAACAGCAGAATAAATAAGCCTGAGGCCCGGTTATTTACGCTAAGTTCTATAATGGTGTAAACCAACAAAATAGAAAATGCCAGAAATGAAAAGGCATCGTGGATATTGGAAAAAGGCATCGTATTCAGGGCAATGTGGCGCGTAATCAGCTCGAGCAAATGAATCGCTGCCAAAGTGAATAAAAACGGGGTGGTTTTTTTGACCAGACTCTTTTTCTTACCTGAGAATATGGTGTAGTATAAGTAAACCATCGCCAGATATAATACCGGAAGCAGGTAACTAAGTATAAAACTAAATGTTTTCATATCATTTTCCATCCAATACCGTCAAAAAATGCGTAAAATAGCTGTTTTTATTTCAAAATACAAAACTTTCAGCGCTTTATTAACATCGCCTTTCCTCTAAATAATCCTGCCCCGGTCTTGCGCGGGATACTGCGCCAATTGAATGCGAATTTGTCCCGGCATAAGATCAAAAACAACGCATCAGCTATTTATTTGTTTCCACATCAATTCCGAACCGTTTAATACAGGAATTCAGAGAAGTGCGCGGCATACCTAAAAGTTTTGCGGCATCGCTGATATTATTATTAGTTAGTTCAAGCGTCTGAATTATTACCAGTTTTTGCGCCTCATGCAGCATATTGCCGTTCTCTTTAAAATTGAGGCTGATTTTCAGGTCGTAAGCGTCTCCCCGCGGGTGCGTTTTTTGAAATTTGTTGAAGGGAACCGTAAAATCCCTGAGTCTTAATGTATCGTCTTTTTTTAGCAGCATTGCCCGTTCGATCAGGTTGCGCAGTTCGCGTATATTGCCCTGCCAGAATAATGAAGTAAGCATAATTTCAACTTCACCGTCCAGCCGGATAACCGATTTATTGAATTTTGTGTTGAACTGATTGATAAAATATTTTGACAATGGGATGATATCTTCTTTCCGCTCCCGTAGAGGATGAATATTCAGAATAGCCACATTCAGACGATAGAATAAATCCATGCGAAATTCTTTTTCCTCAACCTTGCGGTTCAGGTCGGCATTGGTGGCGGCAATAAATCGTACGTTAACTTTTTTGGGTTCAACCGCGCCAAGTGGAAAAAATTCATTTTTTTCCAGGACTTGCAGTAATTTGCTCTGAATGTCCAGGCTGAGTTCGGAAATCTCATCCAGAAAAAAAGTGCCGCCATCCGCCTGCTCGATGAGCCCTTTTTTCCCTTTTTGTCTGGCTCCTGTAAAGGCGCCGCTTTCATATCCGAAGAGTTCGCTTTCGATCAGTTCGGCGGGAATAGCCGGACAATTGAGTGAAATAAATAGTTTGTTAAACCGGTCGCTTGTTTGATGAATAAACTCGGCGAGCAAACTTTTACCGGTGCCGGTCTCGCCGGTAATTAATACGGTTGAATCGGAGCGGGCATATTCATTGGCTAAATTAAGAACCGATCTCATCTGCGGTGATTCGGAGATAATGTCAGGCATTTTATTGTTTTTGCGACATGCCGCTTTTAATTCTTCCACTTCCTTTTTTAAACGCAGGTTATCCAGCGCACGCTTTACGGTATATCTGATGAAATCGGGTTCCACTTTTTTCTGAATGAAATCGTAAGCGCCCAGCTTCATCGCTTCGACGGCGATATCAATACTGCCATAGGCTGTAATCATAATAACTGCCAGCGACGGGTATTTTTCGCGGATGTCTTTCAAAACATCGATGCCGTTGGTCTCGTCCAGTTTATAATCCAGAAGCAGCAAATCAATGTTTTTACGGTCAAGTATCTCAGAGGATTCGTTATAGGTATTTGCCGTTAAAACGAGCCACTCCTCATTTTGGAGTATGCGTTTCATTGAATTACATACAACCTGTTCATCATCTAAAATTAAAATATTAAATTTCATGCATTAATCCTGTTTTAAATGAAAAAGAATGCTGAATACCGTGCCCAGTCCGGCTTCACTCTTTATCCGGTAATGGGCATTATGCTTATCGAGGATGCGCTGAACGATAGACATCCCCAGCCCCGTCCCGTTCGGGAATTTCGTAAAGAAGGGATCAAAAACCCGTTTAATTTCATCATCTGTCATACCATGGCCGGTATCTTCGATATCAACAGTAAGATGTCTTTTCTTCAGGCGTGTGGTAATTTTTAGCTCGCCGGCGCCGGGCATGGCCTGAAATGCGTTGAGGAACAGGTTAACGAAAACCTGCTCCAGTTTGTGCGGGTCAGCTTCAACAGCCGGTGCATCCGGTTCAAAATGCGTAACAATACGTATGGATGACTTTTCAAACTGTTTTTGAACCAGCAGCAGACTGCGTTTGATAACATCTTCAATTTGGATAAGTCCGAATGATAAATCATGCGGCCGGGCATAATCCAGAATGGCCGACACAATATTCTGAATACGGTCGATGCTGACGCGCATTTCCGGGTATATTTCATTGAAGTCTGTATTATTTTTAAATTTATCCCGCAAATAATCCAGATTGTTATTTATAGCAAACAAGGGATTACGTATTTCGTGGGCAATGCCCGATGAAATTTGACCGAGGGCAAATATTTTTTCAGTCTGTATCGAATATTGTTCAATTTTTTTCCGCTCACTCAGGTCCCTGATATAAATGAAAGAGAGGTTGCTTTTGTTTCCCAGGACAAACCCTTTTATGAGGTATATCTCAACAGGAATCAGAATATCATCTTTTGAATGCAGATATGTTTCCATGTGCTCGGCTTTAAACTCCGAATCAAATTTAAAGGGCAGCGGTCTGGCCCGCTCCTGATCAAACAGATCATTGAATTTTTTACCCTTCAGATTTTCATACTCAAATCCGGTAAATTTCGAAAGGATGCGGTTGCATTCGATTATGTTATTGTTTTCATCGATAATGGCCACCGCTTCCAGTGAATGCTCAATTAAGTTACGGTATTTGTTTTCGGATTCCACCAGCCGGTTAGTATAGTCTCTAATTTTTTGACGCATATTTTCAAAGGCGCGTCCCAGGTTGCCGATTTCATCATTTTTTGTGTAGGTTAATTTAAAATCATAATGCCCGTCGCGGATTTTGTCCGCCGATTTTTCAATTTCTTTCAGAGGCGAGATCAAACTCCGTTTGATGGCATAAAACATGGGAACGCTCAGAAAGATAATGCTGAACAGTCCGGTGGCTAAAAAAAACAGCAGGTGATTTCGTTTGGAAATTTTATGTTCCTCGGCGGAAAGCAGAATGCTGATGCCGCCGCGCACATCGCCAAGCTGATAGCCTTGTTCGGCGTGACAGCTTAGGCAGGATTCCCTGGTGTATAAGGGCGCAAAGTAGCGAAAATAACTTGAATTATTAATCTTTTCGTAACGATAAAAAGATTTATTTTGGTTTTCATCGGGATTTTTTTCATAAAACCGCAGGGCTTTTTCTTCAAATGCATCGGGACTGTTGGCGGGATTAATATAATTTAAACTGGCCAGATGATAGGAAAAATCTTTTCCGATGGTCAGGCTCAATTCACTTAATTCGCGGGTAACCAGGGCCGGATTGCGCATGACCAGGGAATCACCTTGTGCGGTCATCAGCAGGGGATGGGTTAAAAAGCGATTGATCTGCTCGCCTTTTTTCTTGACGACAAAAACCCCTTCCTTGTCCGAGACCCACTTTCGGACAATGACAATGTTATCATAAACCGCGCGGGCCGTTGTTATCAAATGTCTTTCGATCTGGCGCTCAAAATGATTGGCCAGCACAAAAAACATGATGCTGATAATGGTCGTTACCGTGATGCTGATTATCAGCACAACTTTCGTGGACAGGCGCATTGCAAGCCTTTCTTTATTTCTCTGCGATCCGATCAAATACGTTTTTATCTTAAACTGAATTTACACAACCAACAGCAGGCAGCGCAAACGCGGATAAATTAACATAATAAAACGACTTAATAAAGTCTATCTGACGCTATAGCGTCAGCGGGGCGTCGCTTTCGCGAAATCACTTATATCTTCAACGCATTAAATAATAATCACTTATCAGAAATAAAAATATTTGGTATGGGATTTGAATATAGAAACAAATTATTCTCTTCACAAATACCATTAAAAGGAGGTTCTATGAAACGTTTATGCACAGTTTTAATCGTAGTTTTTTTACTTTCCAGCGCAGTAATGGCTGTTGATTTCAAAGTAAACGGCGTTTATACAGCCTGGGCGCAGTCGCAGCACGCATTCACTTTGAACAAAGACACATACAATCACAATTATGTTGTTCAAATGCTGCGTTTCAATCTGCAGGCTATTGCAAGTGAGCACCTTAAAGTTGTTACAAGATTCGATATGGCCCAGGGTTGGTGGGGTGTGGATAATGCCCTGAAAAGTACGATGCGTCACGATTCACTCGGGGGTAAAGTGGGCGGCAGCGCGCTCTTTGATTACAAGGATACCAATTTCCTTTTTCACGTAGATCAGGCTTATGTCGATTTTAATGTTCCTAACTTGCCGATCTCGGCACGGATCGGACGCATGTGGTATGGTATCGGAAATAAAATCATGCTGGACAATAATTACGATGGTGTTCAGATTGATATTAACGAAGTCCTCGGTAAGAAAATTACCCTCGGCTGGGCAAAAGTATCGGAAGGCGCCGACGGTTTGGATGATGAAGTAAAATGGAAAAATGGCCAGGTGGTGGCCGATTCCCGTGACGCCGATTTAATTACCCTGAATTTTTCAAACAGTGTCGGTACATTCGATTATAATGCTTATGGTTTTTATTATACGGACCGAAGCGTGGATGATATGAACGCTTATGTGCCGGATCATCTTCAGTTTTTCAAAACACGCTTTTCTCCCCAGGTAACACAACTTACAGCGATCGGTTTATCCGGAAGCTATAAAACCGGCAAATTAACGATCGACGGCGAGTTTGATTATTTAATGGGAAAAGATGATATCAGTAATACCGATCATGGTGATAAGCAGCTTGTCGATATTAATGACGGCGATTTAAGCGGTTATAATATTTACCTGAAAGCAAATTATACGGCCACGGATAAACTGAGTGTTGGCGCGGTCGGCGGCATGGGCTCCGGCGATGATGATCTGACCGGCGGAAAAGGCAACGTTAATAAACTGCGTACTTCCGGTTTCTTTTATGTCACGGAAATTTGGGAAGATTCGATAATGCCTGATGAGGAGGGCATTACGCCGCAGGGCCTGGGGGCGCCGAATGTGCGCGGTTATCGCGAACTGGAGAACACGACTTTATTTCAGCTTAATGGAAACTATAAAGTATTAAAAAACTTTTCTACATTCCTTTCTTATACCTACATTAAAGCAACCCAGCCAATCTATGCATGGACTAACGATGGTAAACCTGATATGGACGGCGCTTCTTCTACCGACTTAGGACAGGAAATTGATTTTCGCATTCAGTATACCATGCATGAAGGATTAAACTTTTTACTGCGAGGCGGATATTTTATACCCGGCGATGCCGCCGGCTATTTGATTAACGGCAATACCGATAATGCTGATCCCGTATGGGAGCTCAAGGGCATGGTTGTTTATAAATTTTAAAAAATGATAGAACAAAGGGAATGATATCAATGATCAGTCCCTGCAATTTTAAAAACGGAGCGTTCTATGAAAAGGCATCTTAAAATCTTATTTGCTTCAACGCTGCTTGTGCTGTTTACAATCACCTATGTGGTTAATCTGAGCGCGGGCACGGGGGATCAAAATGACAAGCACCCAGAGGTTGACTTTACACTGAGCTGCCGTTCCTGTCACCAGGATATTACACCGGATATTCATAAAGCGTGGAAAGAAAGCGCTCACGGCAGAATGAACTATTCCTGTTACCTGTGTCACGGAGACGGTCAGCAGGAGTTTCATACGCAGCCTCAAACGCAAACCTGTATCGGCTGTCATTCGGGACAGGAAGTGGACTTTACAAAAACAAAAGCGGACAACTGCTTTGACTGCCATCAGGGTCATTCATTAAAATTTCATGAAAAAGAATAAAATCAGGAGGCAATAATGGCTGTTTCCCGAAGAGATTTTCTCAAATCAAGCGCCGCCGCCACCGCCGCCGCCAGTATCGGCGTTAATCTGCTGCCGGGCATGTCCGGTGAGCTGTTCGCCGATTCAACCCAGTGGCATAAATCCGTATGCCGCTATTGCGGTGTGGGATGTGGTGTGATGGTCGGTGAACAAGAAGGCAAAATAGTCGCCGTTAAAGGCGATAAAGATAACACGGTCAATAAGGGGCACCTGTGTGTGAAGGGTTTTTACCTGCCGAAAGCTGTCAATGCAAAAACCAGACTGAAAAAGGCCCTGGTGAAGAAAAACGGCAGGTTCGAAGAGGTCAGCGTAAACGAGGCCCTGGATGTTGTCGCAAAAAAATTCAATGAAATCCGCGAGACACATGGCGGCAATGCCCTGGCCTTTTACGGGTCCGGTCAGGCTGAAACCGAAGAGACCTACATGGCCAATAAACTGTTTAAGGGATGTATCGGAACCAATAATGTGGAAGGTAATCCCCGCTTGTGTATGGCCAGCGCTGTTGGCGGCTATCTCAGCAGTCTGGGTGCGGATGAGCCGGCCGGTACCTATCGGGATATCGAGCAGGCGGAGCTGTTCATGCTGGTCGGTTCCAATACCGCTGAAGCACATCCGATTATTTTTGAGCGGATTATGCGTCACAAGAGTAAAAATCCCAGTGTCAAAATTGTGATAATCGATCCCCGTAAAACGCCGACCGATCAGGTGGCCGATCTGCATCTGTTTCCCAAACCGGGTTATGACCTGCCTATCTTTAATGCTATTGCGCACATTTTGATTAAGGAAGGTTACGCCGACAAGGATTTTGTTGACGCGCATGTGTTTATTAAAGATAATGAAGGCAAAGAATTCTCTTTTGAAGATTATAAAAAGTTTCTGGAAGATTACACACCGGAAAAGGCGGCAAAAATCAGCGGCGTGCCGGCTAATGAAATTATCAAAGCGGCCCGGATATTTGGAAAAGCAAAAACGGCAATGACCATGTGGACCATGGGCCTAAACCAAAGACAGCGGGGCGTCTGGGCCAATAATCTGGTCACCAACTGGCACCTGTTAACCGGTAAAATCGGGGTGCCGGGTAGTGATTCTTTCTCCCTGACCGGACAGCCCAATGCCTGCGGCGGTGTCCGTGAAGGCGGCGGACTGTGTCATCTTCTGCCGGGGCATCATCTGGTTGCCAAAGAACCGCACCGTAAACTGGCCGCAAAGATTTGGGACGTGCCATACGAAAATATTCAGCCCAAGCCCGGCAAACACACCATTGCCATGTTCACGGCACTGAATGAAGGTGACATCAAGGGCATCTACATCATGTGCACCAATCCGGCGCAATCGCTGCCCAATGCCGAAAAGTACTGGAAGGGACTCGAAGAGCAGTTTGTGGTTGTGGCAGAATCTTTCTTTCCGACGATGACCACAAAATATGCCGATGTTGTTTTACCTGCTGCTTTTTGGACTGAAAAAGAAGGCGTTTACGGCTGTACGGAACGGCGTTCTCAATACATGCCGAAAGTTAAGGATCCGCTGGGCGATGCCCGCTGGGATGCCTTCCTGCTTCGTGACCTTGGTACAAAAATGGGTTTTAAAAAAGAATTTGAAAAATATCAAACGGCTCAGGATATGTGGGATGAGTATCTTCTGTTCACCAAAGGCACGGATATGGATTTAACCGGCGCAACTTATGAGCGGCTCAAGAAATTACGTGGTTTAACCTGGCCGGTACCTCACACAGATCATCCCGGCACTTATAAGCGCTACACGGAAGGTGATCCTATTTATGATAATTTGGCGGCGGAAAAGAAAAAGGGACGACGCATGTATTTTTACGGCCCCAAGGCCAAAGACGGCAAGGCGACCATTTGGATGCGCCCCCATGCTGACCCTGCCGAGCCGACCGGCGCCGAATACCCCTTTGCAATGACAACCGGCCGCATCCTGGAACAGTGGCACACCATGACCATGACCGGAACCTCGCCCGAACTGATGCGTGCCGCGCCCAAACCCTATGCTGAAATCAATCCCGCGGATGCCGAGGAACTGGGTGTTAGCAACCGGGATGAAATTGAGCTGGAAAGCCGGCGCGGTAAAATGACATTCGAAGCCAGAGTCATTGACAGGCCGGCCCCGGGTACGATATTCGTTCCCTGGCACTGGGAAGAAAAACCGATCAATGTGCTGTGCAATGATGCTTTCGATCCCGGATCGAAAGAACCGGAGTACAAGGTTGCGGCAATAAAAGTCAGAAAAGCATAAATCATTAGTGCGGAGCCGGGGCCTGAGCGTTTCGGCTCCGTTTTATGATTGATTCCCGGAACGAAAGATATGGAAAATATATCACGAAAAGATTTTATCAGATACTTTTTTAAATCGTTTACACCTGATAATGGAGCAACTTCAACTGAAGTCAAATCAACGGATCCGCTGCTGCCGCCGGGCGCCGCTGAAAGTGCGGATTATCTGAAGCATTGCAATCAGTGCTATCAGTGTGTATCCGCATGTGAAAAAGAGGCTATCCGGGTATACCGCGGGGATCACCATGACAAACTCTACGGCTATCCGGTGATCGAAGCGCGCAGGCAACCCTGTTATATGTGCCCGGATTTTCCCTGCATCGAAGCCTGTACCACACAGGCTTTAAAAAAGGAACGGGCCGCGAGCGGACTCGGCGTCGCCGTTATTGATAAAAATCTCTGCTTTGCGTATAACGATCATTTTTGTCAGTCGTGTATATCCAACTGCATGTATCAGGACAAGGCGATTAAACTAAATAAGCAAAATAAACCGGAGATAAATTTGGAACATTGTAACGGCTGCGGACATTGCGCTTACAGTTGCCCGGCACAGCCTCCGGCTATACAAATCATCAGGCAGGGAGAGGTGTAGGATGCCCATCAGCGGAGTTGTTATTTTAACCAAAGCCGATAAGACGAAACAGGTGCTTGGCGCACTGGAAAAACAACAGGATGTAACGACTTATGGCGTGCACAAGGATTATTATATCGTAGCCGTATTTGAGGCCGATACTTCCGGACAACTGGAGGCAATGTCCAGGGATATTCAGACAAATATCCCCGGGGTGATCGGTATCTATCCGGCTTATGTCAACTTTGAAAATGAAATCAATAAATCAAACGACGACTGACGTTAGATCGTCACTAATGAAAATATTGTTTAGGAATGCTGCTTAAATTTTTAGAAAAATTGGGCGTGCTCAACAATCCGTTACGACCACCGGGAGCGTTGCCTGCGAAAGACTTCGACAAACACTGTATCCGCTGCCGCAGATGCATGGAAGTCTGCCCCTATCAGAGCATCCGCATGGCCCATGGGAATCGCGGACCGGACATGGGGAAGCCATATATCATTGCCCGTGATACGCCCTGTTATCTGTGTGATGATTTTCCCTGCATTGCTGCCTGTCCGACCGATGCTTTACAGGATGTGGAAAATATGCGGGCGGTTAACATGGGACTGGCGCGGATCGATCAGGGCTTGTGTCTGGCCTATAACGGGATTATCTGTCGCGCCTGTTACGAGCGCTGTCCCATCTACGGAGAGGCCATAACACTGGATGAACAATTGTACCCGAAAGTGCATCGGGAACATTGTGTCGGATGCGGCATCTGTGAGCACGTCTGTCCGACGGAACCAAAGTCAATTGTTGTAATGAGTGCCCATCAAAAGAACAGTTATAGTAATGAATAAATTCAAGGACTTTTTTTACGAACATCTGACGATCCTGCGCAGAAGCGTGCAGTGGGCAGGCATTGTTATGATTTTCCTGATTCCCCTGTTGAATCTTTATGGTGTGCACGGCATTGCCGGAACTTATTACAGCATGTCCGTCGGCGCTCTGGATATCATGGATCCTTCGATTATGCTGCAGACGGTTTTGCTAAATAAAACAGCTACATTCGGGATTTTAATTGCGGGGATCCTTCCGCTGCTTTTCGCGCTTTTCTTTGGCAAAATTTTTTGCGGCTGGGTTTGTCCCTTCAACCTGCTGGCGGAATATAACAAAAGACTCGGAAAATATTTGAAATCAAAAGGCAATAAACGGCTCAACGTTAATCCAAAGGTATATGTTTACTGGTTGATTCTGGGCGGGATCTTTATCCTGCTTATGATTTCCGGAATACCACTCATTGTATTTATTTCTTTTCCCGGCATAATATCGGCCCAGGTTGCCGACGTTATTTTATTCTTTTCACTGGGCATAGAATTGATTTTAATTTTGGCTGTTTTACTGATTGAGTTATTCATTCGCCCGCGTATCTGGTGCAAGTATGTCTGTCCCGTGGGCGCCGTACTGGCTATACCGCGATTTAAAAACACACTTTCAGTGGCATTTAACAGCGGTCGATGCGCATTTCAGTGCACCTCGGATCCCTCCAAAGCATCGTGCAATGATGCCTGTCCGCTTGATCTGAATCCCCGTCAGGCCGGTATTTATCCCTATTGTTATAATTGCGGGGCCTGTGTGGAAGCCTGCTCGAAAACAGGCAGCCATTCTCTGGATTTTACCTTCCATGCCGGGGAAAGAAAATCAGAACGAAAAATGGCAGAGATGAGAAAAATGTCAGAAAAGTTACAGGAAACCGAACAAAACTAAAATAAAGTATCAGGAGGTATAATGGAACAAACGAATCAAACCACAAGCAGACGCGATTTTCTGCGCCGGCTCGGCGTGGTTGGTTCGCTGGTTATTGCGATAGGCTTTTTTATCGAGCGCATGATACGCTATCTGTTGCCTGCCAAAAGACTTAAAACTTACCACAATTATCTTGTAGCCAAAGAGGGGGAAATTCCCACCGGCAGTGCCAAGGAAATTACCCTCAGCGGTAAACCGGTATTTGTAGTTCATCTTGAAAGCGGTTATAAAGTCTTTTCCGGCATTTGTACCCATCTGGGCTGTATCGTACGCTGGGAAAAGCAAAATCAGCGATTTTATTGCCCCTGCCATCAGGGCATTTTCAACAAGGCCGGCGAAGTAACCGGTGGTCCGCCGCCGCGTCCGCTTGACGAATATGAAGTGGTCATCGACAGACAACTCGTTTTTATCAAAGTCGAAGATAAAACGGAGGGACCCTGGACATGAGTGTAAAAACATGGTTTAAAGAACGATTTCCCATCGACTATCAGAAGTTTGTCGAAATTAATGAAAAAATCTTTCTCAAAGAACCCATTCCCAATCACATGAAAAAATGGTGGTACTGCTCCGGGGCAATGCCGCTGATATTATTTGCCCTGCAGGTGGTAACGGGCATCCTGCTCACCTTTTATTTCGTGCCCTCACCGGAGATGGCCTATGAGAGCGTCCGTCACATCACACAGGATGTACGCATGGGATTCTGGGTTCGCGGCATTCACCGCTGGGGCTCTAATCTGATGGTGATCGCCCTGTTATTGCATATCACGCGGGTGTTCTTTACCAACGCCTACCGCAAACCGCGCGAATTGAACTGGATCGTCGGCGTCTTATTATTTTTGCTCACTCTGACCTTTTCTTTTACCGGGTATTCACTGATAAATAATCAGTTGGCCTACTGGGCCACTACGGTTGGCACGAACATGTTTAAGGAAGTGCCGGTTTTCGGTGGCCTGATACTCGATTTTCTGCGCGGGGGTGAAGATGTCACGGCCAATACATTAACCCGTTTTTTTATGATTCATGTTGGCGCACTGCCTTTTCTGACCATCCTTTTGATTGCCGTGCACATTATTATTTTGCGCGTGCACGGTGTATCCGAACCGGAAGGATATCCTAAAGGGCAATATGCATTTTACCCGCATCACTTTCAAAAAGTCATCATTCTTACGCTTTTTGCAATTACCGTATTAAGCGCCTTAACCATAATTTATCCGCCGGGAATGGGTGTGGAGGCCAATCCTTCCGAGACGCCTTTGCATATCCGCCCGGAGTGGTACTTTTTTCCAACCTATCGTTTTCTGAAACTGGCGCCGCTATTGACCGGAATTGCGTTATCCACGGCCTTTGTGATCGGCATGACTTTCTGGCCTTTCATCGAGCCGCTGTTATCTTCCAGCTTAAAGAAACGGACAACGATTAGTTATTTTGTCGGCGCATTAACCATCGTATTTACCGTAACGCTTACGGTATGGGAGATGTTTTTTGCATGATCATAAACACTGTAAAAAAATAAAAAGATAAACTAACAGTAATGGAGGACACATGGAACCAACCATAAAAGCGCAGCAATGGCTTATCGGGATTTTCAGTATATTGATGATTGTCATTTTAATCATTGTGGCCGGCGTGGAGATGCAGCAGACCAGGGAAGAAACACCGCATATTGAAATCGATGAGACCACGGCCCGGTGCATTACCTGCCATGAAAAGGAAAATATCGCCGTCAAACAGATCGGCGCCTGGAAAGAGAGTGAGCATGCCCTGATGGGTATTGGTTGTATTGAATGTCACGATGCTAAAGAAGGAGAATTTGACGCTCAGAAATGTCCCGAAAGTGATTTTGTAATTGCCAGTCATCCGACGCCGGGCGATTGCCGGGAATGCCATGAACGGCAGGTTACGGAATTTGCCGACAGCAAGCATGCCCACCAGTTCTGGCTGTTCAAAAACGCCGATCGTTCGGTATTCGAGAATCCGATCTCGACAAGACACGGCTGTGAACAGTGTCATAACATCAGTAATCTATGGCCTGACGGCAGTGTCGGTGAGTGCGACGCCTGCCATGCCAAACATTCTTTCAGTAAGGAAGTGGCCCGGCAGCCGGAAACCTGCGGCGAGTGTCATATCGGCCCCGATCATCCGCATATTGAAATCTATAACGAGTCCAAGCACGGTAACATTTTTAAAGCCAAAGGTAAAAACTGGGATATGAGTTATACGACCATCAATACAAACAATCCTATTCCCATCGAAATACCGGTTTGTACTACCTGCCACATGGACGGCAATGAAACGCAGCCCATGACCCATAATGTCAGCGCCAGACTTTCGTGGGAGTCACAAATGACCTGGAGCTTCCGCACTGTGTGGAATGAAGATATACTGGGCAGCTGGGAAGACCGTCGCGCCCGCATGGAAGCAATTTGCAAAAGCTG